>CAZDAB010000445.1:0-3213 GCA_964502855.1 uncultured Desulfobacteraceae bacterium
TCTTATCGGATTGGCCCGTATGTTATGGGTTGATCCGGAATGGCCGAAAAAGGCTCGGAAAGGAGATGATCGATCAATCCTAAAATGCAGCCCTAAATGTGATGCGTGTTTGCAACTGGTTATGCAGGGTAAGCCGGCCTACTGTCCAAAATGGAGTAAGGAAAAAAGAGCGGCATATCGTGAACTGTTCCAATAAATGTTAACAATACATTTAAGTAGTGGATGGGGTCAAAAGCTTGAATTGTGAAATAATGTATGAAAATTAAGGCGCTATGAACAGGACTAACCGGATATTCTGATTTAAGGACTCTGAGAATCATAAAAATCCTGTTGATCCCGTCTAAGTATTAATCGTCCTTTAGTAAGTGAATAAATATGGAGCTATTGGCACCTGCAGGAAATCTGGAAAAACTCAAATGGGCCGTTATCTACGGAGCCGATGCCGTATACTTCGGCACCCGGTTCGGTTCCCTCAGGAACTTTGCCGGAAATTTCAGTTTTGATGATGCTGAAGCAGGCCTTGGGTTTCTTCATGCCAATGGTAAAAAGGGCTATGTTACGCTCAACATCTATCCGTTCCCCGATGAATATGAAAAAATTATAAACACTGCCGGGATCCTTGATGAAATGGGCGTTGATGCCCTTATTGTCTCGGATCTTGGTGTACTGATGGAACTCAAAAAACTGGGTTTTAATGCCGCACTTCACATCAGCACCCAGGCCAACACCACGAGTTTTCAGACCGTGCTGGCATATAAAACACTGGGTGCAAAAAGGGTGAACCTGGCAAGAGAGTTGTCTTTTGAACAGATTCAACAGATCCAGAAACAAGTGCGCGGGAAAATTGAGACTGAAGTTTTTATCAACGGAGCCGTGTGTTTTTCCTATTCCGGCAGGTGTGCCATCAGTGACTATCTGGCAGGATTTCGGGCCAACCGCGGAGAATGTAAACATGCCTGCAGATGGAAATACTCTGTTGTAGAAGAAACCCGACCCGGGCAATACATGCCGGTATTTGAAGATGAAAGGGGGCTGTATCTTTTTAACAGCAAAGAGCTGGCCCTTTTTGAATTTGTTCCTGCACTTAAAGAAGCAGGTGTGGATTCCATCAAGATAGAAGGCCGAATGAAGTCTATTCATTACATTGCCACCGTCGTCTCATTTTATCGACAGGTCCTTGACGGGAAAGAATTTTCATGGGAGCAGGGATTAGAGCTCCTGAACAGAGTCCCCAACAGGGGTTACTCCACCGGTTTTATGAAAGGAGAAATTGACAGCACCGATTACCAGAGAGGAAAGAGAACATCACAGCCGATCTCTGTCTTTGTGGGTAATGTTTTAGAAGAAAAATCACAAGGCAAATGCGTCCTTGAAATAAGAAATAAAATCCACGCAGGAGAAGCGCTGGAGGTTCTTTCTCCTGACGGTTCGCTTTCAACCATAACCCTGCCTTCACCCCTTATAACATCGGGTAATCAGCATGTTGAATTTGCAAACAATTCCCAATTTGTCTTGCTTGAACAAGATCTAAAGGCCTATACGATCCTTCGAAGGGTTGGAAAGTAATACCTCAGTTGAGCCCAATGTCTTATGGTGATTTCATGAATGGGATCGGAATGGGGGTCGGGCCACAGGAGCATCTTGATATAACAGATAAAACGTTTTAAATTCGCGTCAGATGGCTAAAAACACCTGTTTTGGGAACGTTAATTCATAAATTTCAATAACTTCGCGTGGCCAGACCCCGATTGGATTGTCGATTATGCCGATTGCCGATTGAGCCAAGGGCGCTATAAAAGTATTCTGGTTCAAAATTTTGCATACCTGATACAACTTTCCTGTTATATCCATCGAAATCCATTAATAGCTGGAATCGTAAGACGTTTGATAGACTATAAATGGAGCAGCTAATCCCCCATCTCCTTTGTTATCAAGGGCTCGCAGTAGACGACGGAGGTTTATCCCGCTTTGTATAGCGGGGCTGCGGCCTTGATGCCTTGTCGCAGTGAAACCAAGATTCCGTTATCGCGGGATATGGGGCATCCTCGACTTTCGCTCAATTGAGTTAAGTTACTCGGCTGTCAGTCATAGTGTGAAAATATTTAAAGAAAAGATGATAAATGATAAAAAAGTGAAAAATCAATTTGATAAAATTAATTCACAATTCTTGACACCACAAGATTAAGAGATTTTTCTTTTAATTTTAACTAAATTAAGGTAATATCTCTTTATGCAAAAGCAATCTTCTAACTTTTTCAAATCATTCGGCATCTTTTCTGTAATTTTTAAATACATCACTATAATTGTTCTTTCTTTTTGTCTCTTATTATTTCCTTATTCAATACAAGCGAGCAACCTGTATTCCATCAATAAAATTGTAATAGATCCAGGCCATGGCGGAAAAGATCCCGGTTGCACTGGGGTATTTACAAATGAGAAAACCATAGTGTTAGGCATTGCATTAAAATTAGGTAAATATATTAAAGAAAATTTCAATGATATCGAAGTGATTTATACGCGTGCAAGAGATGTTTTCCTTGAAACTCATAAAAGAACTTCTTTAGCAAACGATAATGAAGCAGATTTATTCATCAGTATTCATACCAATGCCGGCCTAAAAACCGCTTATGGAACAGAATCCTATGTTTTAGGGTTACCTGAAACCGATGCAAATTTCGCTGTTTCAGAAAGGGAGAATTTGCCAATTTTGCTGGAAGATAATTATCATGAAAAATATAATGGATTTATCCCCAATCTTTCCAAGGCAAGTATAAATCCTCAATTTTTTCAAAATCCTTTTTCGTTCCAAAGCTCATCATTAGCCTCAAAAATTCAGAAGCAATTCAAAAACACACTACATAGGCGCGATAGAGGAATAAGACAAGCAGGCTTTGTAGTTTTATATAAAACCAAAATGCCAAGTATTTTGATTGAAGTCGGTTTTCTAACAAACCCGTATGAAGAAAAGTTTTTATCATCGGCCAAGGGACAGGATTATTTAGCATCCGCAATATTCAGGGGTTTTAAAGAATACAAGACAGAAATGGAAACTCAAAAAAGGAAGGAGCTGGAAACAAGATTAGCAACAGATTATATGTCCAAAGAAAAAGCGTTGCAGCAGATTCATGCGGCCAATTCAAAAGCTGATGTCACCAATAAAACCGTTACCGAACTTCAAGCAAAGCTGAAAACCGAGCACACGAAAAACGAACA
>CAZDAB010000446.1:0-3210 GCA_964502855.1 uncultured Desulfobacteraceae bacterium
ACCACACAAAGCTTACATTGGGATAGAAAATCGAGGCCTTGTTAAACACGGCCAAGGCCTGGCTCACACGCCCCCGGTTGGTGTACCAGGCCCCCCTGCCGCCCACTTCGAGCACATACCCATGGAGCATCTTTTTCTGTGTCAGTGTGGGGAGGTCGGGTTCAGTCCTGTCACTCACCCAGCAGCGAGCGGATTGCGCAAGTGTTTTTCGGAACGAATCGGCATCTGTGATACTCTCCCCCCGGAAAGAGGTAGCACGCCCCCCAATCTGCGAAGAACCCTCGAGAATGAGGACCTTCTTGCGCTCCTTCGTGGCTAAGAGTGCGCCGACAACCGACCCGGCTATGCCGCATCCGATGATGACGACGTCATACGCTTTCGAAATTGTTCCGGACATCTTCCCTCCTTATGTTCAGATATGGTCTTCTTCCCTCTACGTTCAAATAAAATAGTATGTGGTTTATTTCGATAAACCTGCGCAGCACAGACAAAGTCCCGCAATAAGCGGGATTTGTGAGTTCTCTGTTTGTGCCGTTGTCTTTTGAAAGCCGCTATCAGCTTTTTTCATAGGCAGCAAGAAAATCATCTCGTGCAATTCCTGCCTGTGTGCAAATTGTTCTGAGCGTCGATGATTTTATCGTGGGATGATTAGGCATGGTAAGGGGAGTTTTTGTGCCGTCTGGGTTATCTCGCTCCATCGATATATGTTCTTTTTCTCTGATCAATCGAAAACCCAGGCGTTCCAAAGCTTTTATTACCTTTTGCTTAGGGGCATCGACAGGAAATTTCGGCATTGTCGCTACACACCGGTTTCTGCGACAAAAGCTTCAAGGATGGGTGGCTCTATCTCAAGAACATCCGGACCGAAGGTATCAAGGTGAAAATGGATTGCTGATTTTACATTGGAGAGGGCCTCTTCGTATGTATCCCCCTCGCCAACAACGACCCCCTTTATCCCCAAGGGGTACGCTACGTAACCATCAGGGTGTTTCTCTACGATAATTTTGTATTGTTTCATACGTACCTCCGCCTAGAAATGATTTTCTTAGGATAAGATAGCATATCCATAAACTTTTTAATAGCGTCTTTCAGGCAACTATAATGCTGCACAGATTATGCCGCTTTTATCTGCCGGTGCGGGCATCCTCCTTAGAAATAGAATCGTCTCTTTTTTCCCTCCCGGGCGAGGAGATGGCTACGAGCCTACCCTAACACGTCCTTCAATCCGATTGATCCAATATACAGTGCTCCTACTCCGGACAAATGGCTCGCTACGCGAAGAACTTCAGCGATCTCTTGAGTCGTAGCCCCTTCCTGCATCGCCGCAGTTGCCAGCGCGCGAACCCCGTTTTCTGCACCATGAGCTGCATCAAACGCCATCGCGATAAGGAGTTTTATTTTCCGGGGGATGGCGCCACTGCCATAGACGAATTCATCGAGCTCTTTCAAACGTGTCATCATTTCTGGATCAATCTTAGTAAGGGTGCTTAAAGGATTTTCCGCCATGTTTCTATTCCTCCTTCATAAGGTATTCAAAAACAAAACTAATTCAGTTCCGTGGCCTTCGCCTCACGCATGCAGCACAGGCAAAATCCAGTCTACAGCGGGATTTTCGGGTCCTTCGTTTGCGTTGCTGTTATTAGCCGGTGCTGCGATTTTTAACAGATGATTTTTTAAGATTTTAGTCCAAACTCTAATTTTTTAGCAAAAAAAGAGAATGAGTTTCTTTCCATGTCGCGTCATAGCGAGAGAATATATCTACTCTTTTTCCCACAAGCCATTGCTTTGGGTCTATAGGAATATAGGCATTGGGATAGCTTATTCCGCTCTTGGAATCAACGAAACGGTCAATTACGTATTTTGCTTCGCCACTATTTATTTCAGGATAGGTATATTGAATAAACCCCTCTTTTTTTAGCGATACACTGATTTTGATATACTTTACGTCTGGATTAATAATTACATCTTTAATTATTCCTTCGTCAGTGGGAAGACCTTTCAACTCATTAAAAGCAGGGTCTAATTTGCGCGTTTCCGTTTTTGGGTTTGTAAGCCATTGAAGAGGAGCACCCGTATCCATATCTTCGTTTTTGCTAAAGGTATTTCCCCTCTCATTTTGAAAACTAAAAAGATACCTTCGCGCTCGGATTTTGCTGTCAGTAAGGGGCTCAAGAATGCCTGATTTGTATCTAAAAAATCTTCCGATGAAATATAGGCCAGCTCCTAATTTAGGATCACTTAAACCTTCCCAAGTAGTCGCAAGAATATTACATCGTTTTTCTTTTTCTTCCCAATAAATTGAACCGTCGCCATAATCCTCAACATCGAAAAAGAGAGGCCTCCGGCAATTTTGTGGATCAATGATAGACAGCGTCCAATAAGTGACGCCCATACCGCAACTCTGACCGTTGAAGTTTGCTACAATTATTTCCTTTTTGCCATTGCCGTCCATATCACATTCAAGGACTTCAAAATCAGATGTATCACCAAAGTTGCAGGCCGTCCACCAGCGAATTTTTTGAATTTGCCGTTGATATAGAATAAAAGAACCCATGTAGGACTCTTTATCTTTCAGGCATTTACAAATTCTCACGTCATCCTTAATTTGCAGACAACTCGCATTTATGCATCCGTTGATGATACTATCTTTAGGACGAGCATACTTTTTTATCTCTTTATTATCATGCCTCACATTGCCCGCGAAGGAAAATTGACTCATAAACAGCATCAATATTATACAAAAAACCAAAGTCTTTTTTCTGACTGTCATTGTACAATATTCTTTTCTTAGATTTGTAAAATCAACCTCAACGGTTCTTTTTAGTATCATAAGTCACCCCTCCGTTTACCTATCGATCATATAACGTGTGTGGTTCAGATTACGTCTCGCCGACAGTTAAATTTATGAGTCCTCAGGGAAGACTACTCTCGTCCAATAAAAAATCCCCCATTTTGTTTTAATAAGAAATAGGGGATAATTTGCTTTCTCACCCATATCTGCATCCTCTTGCAGTAAGGCCGCTAATGGATGATCTCGGTTTTGATAGAAACGTACTAAACCATAGGGGAAATGTCAACATCTTTCAGCACTTCTGGGCCTCCCTGCCCACAGCCCCTGGTCGTTGACAAAGGGTAGGTAGCGTGTTATCTAAAGGCCATGAAGCGGATAGGGATTATCGCCAAAGGGAACAAGCCCGAGGCCGTCCAGGT
>CAZDAB010000447.1:0-3209 GCA_964502855.1 uncultured Desulfobacteraceae bacterium
AATTTTCGTCTTCCTTGATCTTAACGAAAAATCCTAGTTTTCGTTCGGGCACTAACTAACCTACAATTCCGCGTGATTGCTCCTCCTGGAGCTTCACCTGTTTTTATTCTCCATCCCGGAATTTTCCCTGGACCGCACGGCAGGTTAAGCAAAGGAATAGGGTCGATATTTCAGATAGTAGCGGATACCATGGGGTTAGCAGACTGAAAGTTCTCCTTTAGCCAGCCGGTGAGTGAAAGACTGGATGCCCTCCAGTTCACGGTCAATAACCGCAATCACGGAATCCCGAACATCGTCCGGAAGGGCTTCCGGTTCCAGTATCAGTTGTGCTTCGGCAATCAGAGGCTGGTCAATGGGTTTTCCGATCTGACTGCAAAGCCATACAGTGACTTCCCTGATGCCCCCAACTTCCCGGTAAATACGAGAGGCGATTTCGTGGCTCAGCAAATTATAGATCTTTCCCACGTGGCTTACGGGATTCTTTCCGGCGGCGGCTTCCGTGGTTGACGGCCGGTTGAAGGCGATGACGCCATTGACGCGATTTCCTCGACCGACCTGCCCACCGTCACCGGCTTCGGCCGAAGTGCCCAGAACGGTAAGGTACATGCCCGCTTCGCCGCGTTCGGGATCATCCAGAGTGTTGATCGCCACTGTTACAGAATCCAGGGTCCGGGCCTCTTTGGAGATAAATGCCTGCAACTCTTTCTGGATGGAATGTTTCCGGTCAAAGTACATCCGTGTATCTTGAATGAAACGGTCCACAAAAGCCATGGCCACCGTCAGGGTAAGGTTTTTCCCGAGGCGGTATCCCATAACCTTGATGTCTTCACCGGCTTCGGGAAACGAATTTTTGAAAGAAGGTGCATTCAGGAATTTTTCCGCTGCAAGAACCAGACGTTCAGTTTCGCTCAACGGCGCATACCCCACACCGGCAGAGGTGTCATTGGCACCGATGACATCCCTTGAAAAGATGTCCGTCAATTCAGGGGACCCCGGTTTGATCTCATTCTGAAAAACAATATGTTTCAAGGGGTCCACAAAACGCAAATGTTCCCGAAGCCAACGTCGTGCAACGGACTCGGCGATCTCGCCAATGGGGATATTGACACCCCGATATTCATAGGTGCCTCTATCACCGAAAATGAGTCGCATCGGCTCAACCACTTTACCTCCACCGAGTTTTGGGGTTGTTCGTCCTGCCACAAGCAATCCTTTATCGATATTATGATGAAGGATACGTCCGAAGCGATCCTGGTATTCCCGGCACAATTTCACGCTGGTGGCTTCCATTATCGCATCACAGATGGAATCGGGATGTCCAATGCCTTTTCGCTCCACCAATTCCACAGGCTGCTCTTCCATGGGCAGGTTGCCTACTTTTTCCACATAAATATTTCTTTGAATGTTCACGATACCTTATGTCTAAATCGGCCATCACCACCAGGGAAATGGAGTTAAAGCTCCCGGATTTGTCTGCGAACCCGTCCTCCTGATGACCTGTTTCGGGCCCTACCGCACGGGCTTCTGCCACTCTTTGGCAAAGATCCCTGCAATCCGGTCAATCTGACCCGGATCTATTTTCAGAGCTTTGGCCACCTCTGAATAGAGGGTCTTGCGGTCGCTGTTTTCGGCATCCACGAGGCCGTTGAGGTCCCTTTTCTCCTTGAGGTTTAGCCCTCCGGTATCTGACACGGAAAGATAGCCGTCACCCCCTTCATTCAAGGCGCCTTTCTGGTAGTACGACTTCAGCGCTTGGAAACGGGCTTTCATTTTTTCCTTCAACGCACGAATGGTTGGATTGGAAACGGTGATTACATCTTCCGCCCACGCACTGGATAAAGATAAGACGATCCTGATTTCCGGTAAAAAAGCGCCATCATTTTTAGACTGGCCCCCTTTTTGATCCGGCTTTTTTCCCCGGATATCATCCACAATCTCCCCGGCAACGGATTCAACCTTTTCCGCCGGAAAATAAATATTTATGGTCACGCAGGCAAACAGGGTGATCATCCCAAACACCATTGCCGTCCACACGGGTTTTTGAAACATTTTCATATGAACCTCCCTCCGTCATTTGACAACCGGCCCCTCCTTGGAGCTGATCCTTTTGATTCTTTTAACCATGTCCTTAAAACGAATACGGTTATCCGGATTTTGATTTACAACATTTACCCCTGAAAAGCTACCTCTTTTTACCAGATACTCTGTGCCGCCTTCTCTAATGGTGCCGTTGACGGTGAACACATCGTTTTCCAAATTGGCCTGGATGCCGATCTTTTCATAGGGAAATTTTTTGAAAAAAGCGGCAAAGGCACCCGCCAACCCCATAAAGGGGCTCTGTCCCCCGCCAATCTGCGCAATGTTTTCCACGGCCTTAACGCTGATTTTTTGGGAAATCCCCTTTTTTTGAACCGTTTCCAGTAAAAGATTGAATCTCTGGGGTTGGCCGTAGGCCATCTCAAAATCACGAAGTTGACCTTTTAAGACCCCCTCTATGGTTCCGAATGCGGTATTCGTTGTCATTTCGGACAGCAAAAGATCCTCCCATT
Source organism: uncultured Desulfobacteraceae bacterium (assembly GCA_964502855.1). GTDB lineage: Bacteria > Desulfobacterota > Desulfobacteria > Desulfobacterales > UBA11574 > S5133MH16. The sequence goes on from CAZDAB010000447.1 coordinate 2,550, forward strand.
TTACATTGAGCTTAAAAACCGGTGCTGACGTAAAAACTCCCGAAGCCCCCAAATCGGATAAAATGATTTTGCCTTCGAATACTTCGGCCTTGAGTTCCCCCTGGCTGGTAACGGCGTGATTTTCGTATCGGATGGGGTTTAGCGTACCGGTTATGGTGCCCGCCAAGGGATGCATCCAGATTTTTGATAAGAGGGGTTGAAGCTTTATTTCGTCACATTCCAGACGGGTATGGATAACAAGGTCCGGACCAAAGAGTTTTTCGACCTGCACGGACCCCAATCTAAGATCCCCGCCGGGAAGCCGTATCACGGTCGGAGATTCCACGGATATCCGGTTCGGACCGGTAACCAGAGAAATGTTCAGCGGCTGTTCCGGCAGCAGGGGAACGGTTATGGATTCAACCTCCAACTTTCCGCTTAGCGTCTTAACAGAGATTTTTGCGACTCCGGTTTGATACCAGACGGGCATATCAACAAGAATGCCCTTTAGGGCGATACCCTTCTCCGGCAAAGAAAAATTGCCCCCAAGCCACCCGAGACGCCCCTTAACTTGCCACGCATCTTGAAATCCGTTTATCCGGAATTCAGCAAAAACGGTTCCCTCGGTCTCAAGGGTTGCCAGAAAGGGGTTTTCCGTCTTATAGGGCTCCTGCAAAAAAT
>CAZDAB010000448.1:0-3202 GCA_964502855.1 uncultured Desulfobacteraceae bacterium
GTGGCAATGCGTTGTTGGTTTATCCGATCATAATATTTTCTTCGGCATATTCAATGCCTTTTGTTAATTCTGTACCGGCGATTAAATAGGAAAAGGTTAATACGCCTACCCGACCGATTAACATTATGGTGATAATTAACAATTTCCCCGGACAGCTAATTTGGCTTGTAGCGCCCATGGAAAGGCCTACGGTTCCAAATGCTGAAACCACTTCAAAAAGATATGACAGAAACTGTGAATGATGGTCACCGGAACACAGATTATCCGGTGTGCTTAAAAGAAGTAAAAAAAGCGCTGCTATAATTATCGTCATGGATATAAGCACAAGGGATGTGCTTTTTGCTACCGTATCTTTGGTGATGCTTTTTTTGAACATGTTCACCCGGATTTTATTCCTCATACGGCTCCAGGCAAATTTTCCCAAAACAGCGAGGGTGGTTGTTTTTATCCCTCCGCCGCAAGAACCCGGAGAGGCGCCGACATACATCAAAAATATCATAAATGCGAGGGTTGCGTTTCCGAGAGTGGCAATATTGACCGTGTTGAATCCGGCGGTTCGGCAGGTTATGGACTGAAAAAGAGAAGTCAGAAAACGGTCGACAAATGAGTATCCGTGTATTGAAGCATTCTGCTCAACGCTCCAGAAAACTGCCATTCCCGCCAGAATTAAAATGCCGGTTGTAATTAAAACGGTTTTTGTTTGAACAGACAGTTTTACCCGTTTCCCTTGTGACCGGAATACGGTTTTATATATGTCATACACCACAGGGAAACCGATTCCGCCAAAGATAATTAACGTGCAGATCACTACATTGAGAAAGACATCACCTGTGTAATCCATAAAACTGTTGGTGAACAGGGAAAACCCCGCGTTGCAAAATGCTGAGACAGAGTGAAACACAGCCATGTAGAGTGCCGTTGTTAATGGATATTCTTTGATCCAGTGAACGGTTAGCAGCAGTATCCCGGTAAGTTCCGCAATGACGGTGAACCAGAGAATTGATTTCACAAGCTGATTGATATCTTCACGGGGTGTATGGGCAAAAAGATCCTGCATTGCCATGCGCTGCTTAAATGAAACTTGCTTTCCGATCATTAGAAAGATGGTCACTGAAATCGTCATTACACCCAATCCGCCCAGTTGAATCAAAGCAAGAATAATATATTGACCGAAAAGGGTAAAATAGGACCCTGTATCCACGACGATAAGGCCGGTTACACAGACAGCGGACGTGGCGGTAAAGATTGCATCGATAAAAGAAATCGCTCCGGAAACAGTGGATGCCGGCAACAGAAGCAAAAAGGTGCCGACACCGATCGTCACAAGGTAACTGGACAATACGATTGTCCCGGGATGCATTTTTCTGAAGGCTTTCATGACTCTTTTTTATTTTTGAATAATAAGAAAGGTAACCTTAGAATGCCAAAATAATATCTTGCAACCTTTTTTTAACTTTTTTAGGGATTGAAAGGTAATTTATCAATTTTTAATGGGTTACTTGGTTCGATGTGCCCGCGACCGGTTCGGTGCATTTCCATCCACCGCCCAGGGCCTTGTAGAGACGGATCAGATTGGAGGTCACGGCCCCGTTGCTCCGGGCCAGTTGATCCTGGAAGGAGAGGAGCGAACGCTGGCCGTCCAGCACGTTGCTGAAGTCCACCAGTCCCGCCTTGTATTGGTCTTGTGCCAGCCGGACTGCCAGCTGAGCCGCGGAAGTTGCCGCGGCCAGCGATTCCCTTCTGCGTTGTTGCTTTGCATAGGCCACCAGCACATTTTCTACTTCTTCCTGGGCTTTCAGGACCGCTGATTCGTATTGAATCAGGGCCTGTTCCTGGCGGGCAGACTGCACCTTGATATTCTGGCGGATGGCGCCGCCATGAAAAATGTTCCAGGATACGCCGGAATTTATACTCCAGGTCCGGCTGTCGGCGGTGAATAAATTTCCCGTAGACACGGACTCAAGGCTCAGGGTACCCAGCAGACGGAATTTGGGATAAAGATCCGCTGTGGCCACCCCGATACGGGCGGTTTGGGCCGCCAGGTTACGTTCTGCCCGCCGGATATCGGGCCGGCGGCGCATGGCCTCTGCCGGAACTCCCACAGCCACCGTTACCGGGGGGACCGGAATGGGTTTTCGCTTGTCCAGTTCCCCATGGACCGCTCCGGGCTTTTCGCCCAGCAGCACTGCCAGACGGTTTTTGGCCGATTCAAGTCCGGTTTGCAGTGCAGGTATCAGCGAACGGGTTTGCTCGAGGTTGTAAAGAGATTGCTGAACGGCCAGTTCATTAATAATTCCGGCCTGGTACCGTGACCGGTTTAGTTCGTAAGTTTCTTCCTGGGACTTGTTATTAGATTCGGTCACTGTCAAAGCGGTCTGATAGGTACGCACTTCCACATAGTTCAGGGCTACTTCGGCCAGAAGACTCACCAGTACGTCATACAGGTCCTCCTGAGTGGCTTCGAGATCAGCCTGGGCCGCTTCCACGGAACGTCGCACCCCGCCGAAAACATCCAGCTCCCAGCGGGCGTCAAAACCGGCTGAATAAAGTTTGTTTTCCTCAAATGACGAGGAACTTTCACTGCTGCGGAAGTTTGTGGCAGAAGCGGAGGCATCCAGAGTGGGGAAAAGACCGGCTTTGCTGATGCCTCTAAGCGCCCGGGCTTCACGGATTCGGGCTCGGGCTATTTTTAGATCAAGATTGCCCTCGACGGCACGTTCTTCCAGACTGGAGAGTTCGGAATCATTCAGTGAGCGCCACCAGTAGGCCAAGGTTTCAGGCTCCGGCAAGACGGGGGTGAGACCGTCCCGGAGTTGGGTGTTCCATTGTTGCGGCGCATCAGGCTCCACCCGGACATAGTCCGGTCCAACCGCCGCACATCCGACTAAGATCAGGACAATAATTGCAGCCAGCAAGACATTCAAGGGACACCGCACCCACCACCGTCCTCCCTGGTTATAATGATTTCTTTTGAATGTTATGGATCTCATGACTCTCTCGTATTGCGATAAATTTTTTATTGAACGGTTCGAAAGTTTTTTTTACCCTTAAGATTCTACTTTCATCCGCCGTTGCGAACGCCAGGCATGTCCTTTCTCGCGAGCGGATTGAAAGGCGTAATAAAGCGAAGGAATCAGGAAAATACCGACCAGGGTCGCCGCCAGCATGCCGCTGAACACCGTGGTGCCGATGGCCCGGCGAC
>CAZDAB010000449.1:0-3198 GCA_964502855.1 uncultured Desulfobacteraceae bacterium
ACAGGATGAATTGCCCGAAAAGAGACACACCTTTGAGTTCAGGCACGAGAGCTGGCTCCATGAGGAGTGTTACGATATCCTCACCTCTCATGAGTTTGCCCTGTGCATCCCTATTTCCCCTGATTATCCAAGAGAGGAACAGATGACCGCTCCCTTCTCCTATATCCGGTTTCATCACGGCGAGGTCTTGGGGAACTCCTGCTACACGGACAAGGAGTTGAAACAATGGGCGAAAAAGATCAGCGAATGGCTCAAGTCCCGCTCCACCTTGTATAAAAATCTGAATGGCGGGATGTCGCAAGGCGACAGGCGGGATATCTATATCTATTTCAACAATGACGCCTCTGGTTTCGCCATCGATAACGCAAAAAAGTTAAGAGATTATCTCACCGCCTAAACCCCTAGGTAATATCCTCTTTTTCACAAAAAGCCGGAGGTGACCCTTTGGTCAGAGGTGATCCTTTGGTCACCGAAGGTGGCCCTTTGGCCACTTGAAAATTGGTTTTTTTCATGCTATATCCTATGACACAGTGCCGGAGGGGTTCTGGTACAAGGTCTTTCTTTCCGGGGTTTAACATGGCGGGGGTAGAAATCAGTAATAAAAGAATAGCTGCGACACTAACAGCAAATGATAATATATCCGAAATACTTCGTATATAATCCTATGAGAAACAAATTGAAAACTTTAATCTTTATTTTACTATTAGCATTTTCAACGACATGCTATGCCAATATTGAAGCAATAAATTTTTCTAATTTTCCTGATGATCAAAAATTTCAAGATGAAGTCAATAATTTTTTTAAAATAGTAATGTATGTTGATCATTATACACCCGAATGGAAATATCCGATATCAAAAGAAATTATTATTGAGCAATTAAAAAAACTTGAAAAACAAACCGCCGAGAAAATTGCCTCGTCTCCCCAAAATATCGACTTAAGACTTTTCCACGTGATATTGTTGCACTATTTATACAATTTACATGACATCGAGAATTTTAATAAAATTAAAGAAAAGATAGCCTCATTGAAAAAAGATTTTCCTTATGAGTATAGACCATACTGGTTATACGGTAAACACCTTGCTCAAGCTGCGGAACCAGTGGCAGCTATTAATGAATATAAGTATGTGCTGAACTTAATTTCCGATAAAACAAAATTGCATCCTGCATTCTTGGAAGATTATGCCGAAGCTTGCTATTTTTCAAATATGTTTAAAACTTCATTAGAGGCATTAGAAATAGCCAGCAAAATTAGGAACGAACCGATTGATTCATATAACATGTATAAGTCATTAAAAAAAGCGTTTATAGCTTCTAATATTGAAGACAAATATGATAAAAAAGAATGTTGGATATTTATAAAATCTGGCGATCAATATGTGATACTAAGCAGAATGCTTGGACTTAATATTCCAGTAAACGAAAAATGGAAAATAAATTATGCTGATTATCAAAAAAGGGGAACAGCGTTATTTATAGTTCCTGATGAAATTATTAGTAAAAAAGGTAAAAGCATCAGTATTACTATTTCGATATTTCCTAGTACAGAAGACATAACTTTTGATGAATTTATTAGTTCTTTTATTAAGAAACCCAAAGCAGTAAATAGAGGGGAAAAAATCATAAGTGGCCAATCAGTAGTAATTTATGAATACAGCAACCCAGAGATTTATCAGAATCTAGGCGGTTCGCATGGATATTATGCATTTCTAAGACTCCCATATCCCAATCAACCAGGTATCAAGATTGAAGTACCAAGCGAAATAATCACTAGTTCTGAACAATCTGGTCAGGTTCGTTATTTTGCTGTTAAGGATATACCTGATCGCTTTAAACATGATGTTTATATATGTATTATGCTCGATTCATGTAATGAAATTTTTGAAGAATCAAAAAAATTTTATTTTGAATTATTAGAAAAAATCATATTTGAATAAAAAAGCTAATAAGAGGATTTTAAGAATAAGTTAACAGTCAACTTAGTCTAACAATTGCGAAAAAGATTACAATCCAAACTCTGAGAGCTTTTTTACTGCGCGCAAAGTTATATGTCATAATTGGTGATGATCATGGGTCATAAAGATCTTATTAAAACGAGATTCAGATATACAGATGAAGATTTTGAAGACTGGTTTAAAGACAGTAAAACAGAGAAGTTCCTTGATAAAGTAGCAAGACACATTGGCTGGGTAATCATTAATTTAAACCAACTAGAAGATATCATCGCTTTTTGCATAAAAGAACTAATGAGCGACAGCGAGCCTGGTGATGAATTAATTTATTTATTCCAATCAGAATTAACCTATTCCGGCAAAGTTAACGCCTTAGTTAGAATTTACGGTTGGCATATAGAATATATATTTGAAGAAAAACTCAAAGAAAAAATGAAGGACAAACTAAATAAATTACAAACGATGCTAAATGAGGCAGGTGAAATACGCAATCAATATTCCCATGCTTACTGGCACGATATTACAGCAAAGAAATTCGTCAAAACTAGAACAAAAGCAAAAAGAGATGGTGTATATCATTGGTTTCGAAAATTCTCTGTAACAGAAATGGACAAAGATCTAAAAGCGATCGAAAAAGCACTAATATTTCTTGATAAGTTTGATGAAGACTTTCATTACAAATTACAGCGCATAACATCGCGTTAGCAACTCATTTGTAAGAACTACTGGGCTCTGGCCTTGACTGAGGACAATAGGAGGTCTCAATGAAAGAGCTATTTCAATTACTTTCCAAGTATAACGCCCAAACCAATGCCCAGATGATGGGGATCCTGGAAAAGCTCACTGCCGAACAGATCAGCAAGGATGTCGGTTCATTCTACGGCTCCATCCTTGGCCTTCTGAACCACACCCTTGTCACCGATACCTGGTGGTTAAAGCGCTTGTGCAAGCAATTCCCGGAGCTGGAGCAGATCAAACCCAAGCTGCCGGATTTTCACATGGAGGGCTGGAAGGACATCATCTGGCCGAGCCTCGCCGCCTTGAAGCCGATCCGGCTTGACGTAGATGAAGCCCTCCAGCAGGCCTGTGAGCTGTTATCCAATGAACAATATAATTCGGTAATGGAATACAAAGGCTGGGATGGAAAGGATATGCAAAAGACAGCGTGGCTGGTCTTTCTCCACCTGTGCAACCACCAGACCCATAATCGCGGCCAGATAGCCCTGATACTCGACCAGATGGGC
>CAZDAB010000450.1:0-3182 GCA_964502855.1 uncultured Desulfobacteraceae bacterium
GGTTTGCACATATCGGTGGGTTTGTTGCCGGGTTGGTTTTGATTATTATGATGAAGAAATCGAGAAGGAATCGATATAAGCCTTTTTAAAAAATAAAGGATAATCTAAATTTCATTAGCGATTAGCAAACCACGTACAATAAGCTTGAACCTTTTTTGCATTTTCAGAGTTCTCTTCAACTACTTTTAGATCTACTAATGGGAAATCATATCTCTTTCGACCTTTCCTACAAGCTACTATCACACCATATAGATCATCAGTTAGCTCAATACCAAAGACTTTTAATAAATCTCCCTGATTCAATGGACCTCTTGACTGATATTCAACAACCGTTTCAAAAGGAAACTGAAGCTTTTTCTCTAAATGGTTCTCCCAAGCCTTCATAACATCCAACTCATCAAAACTTTCCGCTGAATTAACAACTGATTGAATGATTTCACCCTCCTCGCCCATACTTAACCATCCAAAAGGTTTTTCGAGTTCATCTCTAATTTTATTGACGTCAAGCTCCGAATCCCTTGGTTGTGTGAGTTCAACTTCATAAGCATACAAATAAATCACCGACCAATCTAAATTTTCTCGTTCACTTTTTTCAATATAAAGTTTCGGCATATTGTTAAGAGTGATACTATCCCATTTAACACCAACTGTAGGTTCTTCATTGTCTTCTTCAATTATTTCGAATACCCTTCCTTGCCATTCACTCAGATCAAAATCTGGATCATCCGGGCATTGAACGCCTTGTTTAACCTTTACAGACTGTCCTATTTTGTATTTCATTTCCCTTGTCACCTTACCTGAAATATCAATAAAAGCCGGTAACTCCGCCTTTGAAATTGTCCTATGTTGCTTCTACCTGTTTTTTCTTTCTCTTGGACTTCGGATTCTTTTTAAGACACTTTTTATCTTTCCTGACAATGGCACAGAGTTTTGGGTTATGAAGATCTTTACAGTTATCGTGATTATATAATGGGCATTCCGGATACATTTTTGACATAAATCTTTTTATCCATTTTTCAGTTTTGATTATCCACCCGTTCCTTCAATTCCTTACCACACTTGAAAAAGGGTAACTTCTTGGATTTAACCTGTGTCGGTTCCCCGGTTTTAGGATTCCTCCCGGTATACGCTTTGTATTTTTTAACGTAAAAAGAACACAATCCCCTGATTTCAACCCTATCGCCATTTGCCAAGGCGTTTGACATCTCGTTAAAAAAAAGTTTCACCACAGATTCTGATTCTGATTTTGTAAGTCCGGTTTCATTTGCAAGGGCCATAATTACATCTATTTTGTTCATATAATTTTCTCCATCTCAGACTAGAACGGTTTTTGTACAGCTTCCGGATTGCTGATGATTAAATTATATCCAATCAATAAAGATCAAAGATCGAAAAAAGACTCTTTTCCCAAGTGTTTAGAATATTTTTTTAAAAGATTATTTAAAGAATCAGGGCCACCAATGTATATCCAGTCATCAATTGACCCGAGAAAACAATAACGTTCAGCAATAAAAGTTCGCTTTACTTTGTTATCAAGAGTAAATCGTATTACAGGTGAATAGCTAATTGCGGAATTGACTGAAAAATCGATGGCTGACTTTTCATCTTTAAAACCTGGTACAAATATACTGCTAAACGTTTTCTTTAATTCATCAATGTCCTGGTCTGACTCAAAAATAGTGATTACTTTTAATTTAACATCAAAAATATAACATCCTGAAGTATTTATCTTTTTTAAACATTTGTCAATTAAATGCCTTTCAATATCTGTAATAATTTTTGGTTGTTCCTTTCTCAAAAACACTTGAGCATTGGTCGGATGTTCATATATTTCATAACCATCAGGTATTTTTTTAACCAACTTGCCTTCTTTTTTCATAGAGAAATGATATTTGGGCTTCCCTGTCTTGGTTTTACCTTCATGAAGATAATACGTTTTAGACTTTCGATTTGTATATTGAACTGTCAAAGAAAATATTCCTTTTTCAAAGGGGAAATTTATCCGTCAAGCATGGCCTAAACCAGGCAGATCTATCAAAATAAAAAAGGCATTCTTAAATAATCCGACGGAATGCCCTTTTTTAATTCAGAAATGGTAAGTCTAAACCACAGTGACATTTACCGCAGCAGGACCTTTTTGGCCCTGCTCTATGTCAAAGGTAACTCGGTCGCCTTCATCAAGAGTCTTGAAACCGGTTGCATTGATTCCTGAATGATGAACAAATACATCCGGACCATCTTCCTGCTCAATGAAGCCATATCCTTTGCTGCTATTAAACCATTTTACAATTCCATTAGCCATAGTGACACACTCCTTTCAATAAATTCTCATGATTCTAATTTTTAGGTTGTATAGTGTACTAATATATCCTTTTTTATATACACGCATTGTCAACTATTTCAACCCCAACTTTATCGCCACATCTTCATAATCCGGGGCTTTGGCGTATAATTTTTCAAATTCATTACGTGAGCGTTTTCGTTGTCCCAAATTTTCATAAACCAGCGCGCGTTCATATCGCAGTGCCCGAAGCAGTTCATCTTACCGGCCTTTTTTCCGTCTCAGCGCTTTTGTCAAAACATCGCGGCCGGCAGCAAAAAGCTTTAAGTTTCTTAGTGCCTTTGCTTTATAAAGAAAAAGAGCAGCATGAACTTCGGATTCGTTATCCACACCTTCGGCCAGTTGTATAATTTTTTTATTGACTTTCGTGTCACCAGATTTTGACTCCATCAGGATCTCGGCAAGGGAGAGCTTGATAACAACATCCTCCGGTTCCATACGCCGAAGCCGATTCAGACATTCTATGGCATCCTCCCATTTTTCCTGGCTTTGACAAACTTCAACCAGACCCAAAAGCACGCCTCTGATGTTCGGCTCAACATGTACTGAAATTTCTTCAGTAATAAGTAAGCTCATGGTCGCAGATATTCCGTATTTGTCGAAATATCGGTTCAGCGCTTTTGAATGTTCGGCGGCCTTGGACAAATACTCTGATGCTTTATCAAATTGACTATTTTTAAGGGCCAAGAAACCTGCCAAATACGCACCGTCAGCCAGATGAGTTGCTTTTTTTAGATGTCTCAGCGCTTTATCTTCATTTTCTAAAACAAGTTCACGGCACCCGTCAACAAGCGCCTCTTCATCATCCGGAGTAATAAGTCGTTTAAAAAAGCCCATTTTT
>CAZDAB010000451.1:0-3181 GCA_964502855.1 uncultured Desulfobacteraceae bacterium
GCCTTTTCCATTGAAGCGATTTATAGAGCAATCACGGGAAGACAAATCATACATTCCAATCTCATAAAAAAAGGAATTCAAAATAATGACAAAAATACATCTTACTAAACATTTCGAACATCGCCATCCGCCGATTAAAAATGTGAATGAAGCTTTTGAGAAACAACTCACTCTCGGACAGCGAACCTCGGATAGAGTAGCCAATATTGTTGGATCGTGGCCATTCATCATTGTTCAGTCCATCCTCCTAACCGTGTGGATCATTTTGAATGTTGCAGCGGTCATTCATCACTGGGATCCGTATCCGTTTATCTTGATGAACCTTGTCCTTTCGATGCAAGCAGCTTATACGGCTCCTATCATCATGATGAGTCAAAATCGGCAGGCGGAGCGTGACCGATTAGAGGCACATAACGATTATATTATCAATCAAAAGGCGGAAGAAGAAATCCGTACTGTTAGGGATCATCTGGAAACACAAGCTGAGGCGCTCATGCAAATCTACCAAATCTTTAACAACCAAAAAGAACAGGTCGGCCAGAACAAAAAATTATAGTTATCCCCATCTTTCGGATCGAAGGATTTACTCATCCCTTGGCTCGGAATTTTTCCTTTGGTTTCGCTCCTGTTTACTCTTTTCCCTTTTTCTGGTTCGAATTGTGGCAAAATTCCTAAGGATATATTTTAAGGTAAAGATGATAAATAGCATTTCGAGTTCACAGACAATCGCCTCAATCAGGATTTTTTCCTCCCTCATAAGTGCTTTAACCGGCATGATGCACGCGACATTAACAGGTAAGTTGTTTCGGCGAGAACGAACAATGCTGACGCCCTCTACCGTTTTTCCTTCAGCAAGAGCACGGTTGCTGATTCGGATATGTTGATATATTGCTTCCGCACAGGATTCCCACTGCTCGGTTATCGTTTTGAAGTTGTTTTGATTGATGATTCGGATAAGGATCCAATCGGCGTTGACAATTCCTCGCACATTTCGTGCTGCCGATGATAGAATCCGCTGAAATTCGCTTTTGGTTTCAGGGTACCGCTGGAATTCGGAAAATATTGCCTGGAGCTCCTGAAGCTGAATATTGACTTTTCCGATATATTTGAAAGCTTCCGTGTGGCTTATTATTAAACCGGCATTACTCTTCTTTAAGTTTTCAAGCTCTCTTCGGTAAGCTCGATGAACAGTATAAGCAATACCCAACAAAGTCGCGATCAACAGCGCCTCAAGAGTATCTTCTTCAAGAATGATTTTTTTGGTCAAAGATACGTGGCCTCTGATAAATAATGGCGTGGTAACAACAACGATGATGAGCAAGCCTAATGTCAACATATAGGCAGTGACCATATATTTGGGCGTTACATTTTCTTTTTTCATTTCTCAGACATCTCCCCCAGCACAGCTATGATCAATATTATCATTCCGATCAATACTGATTGTATCTTGCTTGGAATCAATCTGCACATGTATTTCAACCTGCAGGTATCGATTTTTTTCTGAGATTGGAGGCCATCATTCAAATGAAATCCGGCCTCCATTATAGATCCGATTTATCCATCCTTTTTGACCAGCAGAATGGAAGCGGGCAGTTGGCGTAAAATGGCATCGTTGGTACGGCCAAAAAGAAAATGTTCCAAACGCCCTTCTTCATGAGCCAGCATAACAATCAGATCGATCTTTTCTTCTTCCACAACCTTCTTGATTTCATCTGCCGGTAGGCCGTCTTTCACCCATACCGTAACAGGCAATCCTTTGTCTTTTTCAACCTTTACCATGTGATCCAACGCCTTGCGGGCATCGGCAACCATTTTTTCATATTCGTCGTGGAAGCTGGGGACGGGCAAGTTCCAGCCGTCCAAATTGAACGGGTCATGAATAACGTGCAAAAGATAAAGGTTTGATCCATATTGATGTGCCAGCGAAATGCCGGTCTGTACCGCCTCATGACAGTATTTCGTTGATCGACTGACAACGAGAATGTTTTTAAATGTTTTCATGATCTGCCTCCTTTGATAGTTTTCTTATTAATTTATTCATACTGAATTTCTCCATGAAATTCAGCGGACATCGGTCCTATCAAACCTCAATGATCCGTCGATCACCGCTTTAAGACCTCGATGATGCTTTCGAATTCCCGGGTCTTGTTGAAAAAGTGATCGGCACCGGCCCGAATACTCTGTTGATGATATTGTGGATAATCATAATTGGTCATAATAATAACCGTAATTTCGGGCTGCCATTTTTTAATTTCGCCAAGTAACTGTATGCCGCTTTTGCCGGGTAACCGGATATCCAGAAGAACGGTATCGGGTTTGAGAACGCGAATATCATCGAGTGCTTGGTCCGCATTGCCGGCTTGCCCGATAACTTGGACATTATCAACGTCAGACAGCAGTTCGTACAATCGTTTTCTCAGTTTGACGGAATCGTCGACAATGTAGATTCTTTTCATGGTGATCTTCCTTCCTATTTTTGTCTAAATATAATCAATGCCGTGCGTTATAGAAATCGGACATCGTCTGATCTTGGTGTAGGCGTTCAGCGCAATCGGCTGTCGGCGATTTTCCGACAAACGTTGTTAAACCAAGCGGATCCAGAAGGTTATCCTTAAATATGAATGATTTTATAATGCTGAATATCTTTCTCCATTTAGTCCACGATCAATTGAGAAATAAATTATGTCATCTAAACCGTGCCATGGTGTTGACCCGCATGGGGTGTGATGATTTGTTGAGCCCGTTTAAGAAATCCGTCATGTCGCGGGCTCTCCATGGCAAAATGACGATAAACACTGACTTTAGCCCAGTCCGTAAGAAAGGCCCAGGCAATGGAATATCCCCAGATCAGGGCAATCTCTGTCCAGCCTATCGGCGTAATGAGCCCAAAGCCATACGCTGCCAGAAGGGTTCCGAGCACCTTGGTTACGATTCCCGACCAAATCATAATCGGCGCAGGATAGGGCTTTTTGAGAAAAAAACTCTTGTTTCGCGCAACAAATAGTGTCAGATGTCCGGCGACTGCCATTTTGAGAAAGATAAAGGTCTGTATCTGAGGGATGCTCAAGTGCAGCCAGTTGATCGCCAGGTACAACATAAGAAAACTACCCATAACCCCTGTTAAACCCATGACTGTGGAAACCACAATGATCCGGTGCATATTCCAGCGCACCGGTTTTGG
>CAZDAB010000452.1:0-3167 GCA_964502855.1 uncultured Desulfobacteraceae bacterium
ATTGTTGATTTATGATTGTTGATTGTTGATTTTTTTATTTTTCTGAGCTGTCCTTTTTTTCAATTCTTCAGAATCCAATTCCATATCCTTTTTTTAAATAAGCTTTGTTTTTTTCAATCAACAATCATCAATTATCAATTATAAGAGTTTCCCCAGCGGCCCCAAATCTATATTGAGATCCTCTTCTTCCAGGCCGAATTCTTTGCAGAGCCTTTCAAGCTCCTCGGACTGCCGCATCAAAGTTACCCCCACCGCTTCAATTTCATCATCACTCAAGGACCCGGCATCAATTCGTCGGATTGCCTGGCGCTCAAGAAGCTCATGCAGAAGCTTTACCAGGGTCAAAACCAGCTGTCCCAGCCCGTTCTTCACATTTTCCGGATCCAGGTTCAGCCGCCCCCCCTTTGCTCGACCTTGTAAAGCATGCCCGGTTGGGCCGGAGGTTACTGTATCCATCACCCTGACAAATTCATTGAGGGCTGCCGACTCTACTTTCGATTGTTCGTTAAACTCCATGGAAAAAACCTTTCGATTGAATATTGACTATTGACTATTGGTGGAATCGTCCTGCCCCGTTAAATCAACGTTTTTGCTTTTATTTAACAGGGGTTCGCCCTTTTAATTGACTATTGACGATTGACGATTGACTACTTGTGGAATCGCTTCGCTCTATCTTTTTATTAATAAAATTGGCAGAATTCCTTCAATTTTCAATTTTCAATATTCAATCGTCAATCCAAACAATCTTCAATCTCCAAGCCTGCTCCGGCGCCCAAGCCCAACCTTATGGGCGGGGGATTATCAGTATCCGATGCAATCCTGCGGGCCGTCTCAATGGAAGTGAGTACAACTTGCAGCCCCAGGTAGACCAGATCAATGTTGGCGACCGAAATCGTCACTTCTCCAACGATAACGGCCCCTTTGTTCAGGATGCGATCCAGAGCCTCGCAAAGGGAGATATGTTCGGTTTCATCTTGAGAAAATTCAGACATGAGTACACCTTAATATAAACACCTTTCTTCCCGCTTCCTTTTCTCTGAAGGGCAAACGAATTTGAATCCCAATACGGTGAGAACGCTCCAAGACGACGTGTATCTCTTTCCAACCGACTGAAACTTTTGCTTAAGCACCCTTAAGCCCTTCAAACAGTCAGTTGGTTTCCAAGAGAAACACGCCGTCGCTGCGCTGCACCGAAATCAAATGCGTTTGCCCTGCCTTTCTCCGGATGTGGACTTGACTGCCACAATCCTTTGATGTATTATCTACGAAAAACATGTCGATGCGTTTTTCCGTACAGGAGATGAAAAAATGAATTCTTTGCTAAATACTGTATCAGAGACATTAAATATTCCTCCGGATCACATAATCAATATGGGAATTAAATCATTTTTAGAAAGACAGATCCGTATGGCCGAATTAGACATTGCTGATCTCAGAGAAAAATATCTTGTTAGCTCAAAAGAAGAACTGGAAAAAAAGATAAAGAGCAAAGAGATCCAAAGTCATCCCGCATGGGAAGATCTCATTACCTGGGAGAATTCAGAAAAATATATCCTCCAGCTAAAAGCAATTCTCAATAAAGAATGGGAGCATGCTGACACAGTACAAACAGATTGAGGTAATGGCCCATTCTGAATTCACGGACATTGTGACTTCATCCCATATCCTTCATAAACGATCACCAGGATCGGCCAAACTTCGCCTCCATTTTAAAGATCAAACATACATGGACATCTGGCTTAGTGAAGCAGGAAAATATTCCTACCACTGGGAACAAAGAGCTAAAAGAGGGTTAGTCCATCGCCATGATAATGCCCCTGACCATCCCGAAATAACCACGTTTCCAAAACATTTTCACAACGGTGATGAACAGAATATTCATCCGAGTTATTTAAACGACCAACCTCTGGCCGCAGTAAGAGAATTTCTTGAATTCGCCAGAAGACTTATGATAGAAGACGGCTAAACTAATTTCAGAACTCCTGACCTGTATACGTAATTTCAACGTGATATGAAGGTTTAGTCGTAATTTCAGACGCAACAATTTGAACATCGAACATCGAACGTTCAACGTCGAATGTCGAATGTGGAAGGCGCTCCTGCCCGCCATCGCGAGCCGTACTCAATGCTCTTCGTCCTTTTGTTGGCTCGCTCAGGCGAGGCGGCCGGGTCGCTCTATCTTTTTATTAATAAAATTGGCAGAATACCTTCAATCGTCAATTTTCAATCGTCAATCTTCAATAATAAATGGCCTTTCCCAGTTCCCCTAACTGCTCGAGACCTCGCGGCTCTCCCCGGTGATAAATCAGGGTTTGATGCATTTCGGAAAAAGTTTGTTGAAGCTTTTCTTTGACCATCGACTCTCTTTGATAAAGGCCGGCGCACAATGGGCATTTGCTGTCCGGCGTGGCAAGGTTGATAAAAAGGACCGGCGCATGGATACCCATGCGGCCGCAGGCGTCTATCAGGTCTTTGGTCTCTTCGAATGCCATATGGGTTGGGATCGTCACCGTGAACACTGCCGACCGTGCCGGGTCTGTTAAAAGCGTTTGCAGCCGCTTGAGATCTTTTGATATCTGCACCATTCGCCCGGATATTTTGGGGAGTCTGAAGATCCGCTTATATTTCAAGAAAAAGTCAAAAAGCACCTTGAGCCACTGGTCGATGAGTTCGGGTGTCTCCAGGAGCCGGATAAGATGTCCCGTGGGTGCGGCATCAAGGATGAAAACATGGTATTGGTCAGTGGCGAGAAACTCCATAATCAACGTGAGGGCCATGACCTCGTCCAGACCGGGTGGCGAGAGGTCCATGACACGTTCCATCACATCCCGGTCAAAGGTGAGGTCAAGATTGCTCGACAGGGAACCTAAAAACTTTTCCAGCTCGTCCGAATACTGGTTTTTCAAGGTTTCGAACTCTGCCTGGGCATCTACCTCCATGGCGGTAAGTCCGGCGGCCAAACGGGTGGGTCGGGGTCCGATGTAGACATCCAGACAGGCCGACAGGGAATGAGCCGGGTCCGTGGAAAAAATAAAGACCTCTTTAGGTACCATCTCCCGGGCCATTCTTACGGCAGTGGCACAGGCCAGCGTGGTTTTTCCCACCCCGCCTTTGCCGGCAAACAGCAGGAGTTTCGTCTCGGAAGAGGGGAGGTTTCCGGGCATCTC
>CAZDAB010000453.1:0-3165 GCA_964502855.1 uncultured Desulfobacteraceae bacterium
CGCTCGTTTTCAATCCTCGAAATAGCGCGCTATGCCTGCGGTTGAAAACTCGCTTGGGCCTTGCCGGAAACCAAAATCTACCATTTCTGGATGGACACTAACTCGCAATTCGCAATGCAGATAAACTCCATGAAAACCAGCAGACAATCCAACATAAAAAAAAACCTTTGGCTGAGGGCTCAAATCATCCAGGACGTGCGCACATTTTTCATTGATAATGACTATCTTGAAGTCGAGACATCCTGCAGGATTCCCGCTCCCGCTCCTGAGGCCCATATTGACGCTGAAGTTTCAGGTGACTGGTTTTTGCGCACGTCCCCGGAGCTTTGCATGAAGCGGCTTATGGCGGCCGGATATCCGCGCATGTTTCAGATTTGCCGGTGCTTCCGTCAAAAAGAGAGAGGCTCAAAGCACCTGCCCGAAATGACCATGCTGGAATGGTATACCGCCGGCCATAATTATTTTAAAACCATGGAACAGTGTGAAGAATTGCTGCGGTTTGTAGCTTGCCGAGCCGGTTTTGAAAATTTTCTGGTTTACCAGGGCAACCGCATTGATCTTAGATCTCCCTGGCCCCGGATGTCGGTTTCGGATGCATTCGAGAGATTCTCATCGGTTTCCATGGAAACGGCCATGTTACAAAATCGATTTGACCAAGTGACGGCCTTTGACATTGAACCGAATCTGGGGCGCAAAAAACCGCTTTTTCTTTATGATTATCCTGCGGCCGCTGCCTCTCTGGCAAGACTAAAACCGGAAAACCATTCCCTGTCCGAAAGGTTCGAGCTTTATATCGGCGGTTTGGAACTGTGCAATGCCTTTTCAGAACTGACCGATCCGGTTGAGCAAAGAACAAGATTTGAGAACGAACGAAAGAACCGCATCAAATCCGGATTGCCGGCGTATCCTTTACCAGAAAAGTTTTTGGAATCATTGCAGTTTATGCCGGAGGGATCCGGCATTGCTCTGGGTATCGACCGTCTGGTGATGCTCTTTGCAGATACCGCCGATATTGATGATGTGGTGGCATTTACGCCCGAAGAACTGTGATGAACTCGAAACAAAATTCGGCGTAATCTTGGGGGGATTTATTGTTTTCCAAGACCCTAAGATGAAGAAATTATTGAAGCACATATCTCATTTTAATTGACAATCCTCCCTTAACTCATATAAATCCAACTTTTTAGAAAATGTTCCGTCCCGGGAATTTCCTGGTCGACATATTCGCAGACAACTTTTTTATTTTTTCCCAGGAACAAAAAGGTTGAAAAATTATGATTGAAAAGAAAATTCTGGTTGTAGATGATGAAAAAACCACAAGGGTACTTTTGGAAAAAACCATTTCTGAACTTGGATATAGGGTTGAGCTTGCGTGTAGCGCTAAGGATGCTTTGGACAAAATAAAAAATCAAGAGTTCCAACTTATAATAACGGATTTAAAAATGCCGGAGATAGACGGCGCCGAATTGTGCAGGCAAATTAGAAGTGAAAATCTTGAAGCTGTTATTTATGCCTTATCCGGATATCTATCTGAGTTTGGGCCTGAACAGCTTCAAGATATTGGCTTTGACGGTCATCTTAGTAAACCCGTCGACGGCACTGTATTAAAGCGCGCAATAGAAGGCGCCTTTGCGACAACATATCAGAGATCAGCAAGTTAATTCGATGAGTTGTAACAACTTAACAAGTTCTGATGTATTAAATGATCATATAGGGTCGGCTTCATAATTTAACGTCTCGGGATTTCTACAACTTAATGAAAATATAGGATATTTTTTGAGGCTTGAACGCTTGCCTCGAACATGGAATAATGGAAGGGTGGAATACTGGAAGGTTGGTTTTTAAAAGGATATTATCCATTTTTGATTTTATCTTCAACACATATTTTACCATTAACCCAACATTGCATTATCCCAGTACCCATTGTTCCATTATTCCACCATTCCAATTGGAGCGAAGCCCCTAACTTGTTGAGATGTTACGCTGAGTTTGATCAGCGCCCATTTTGACATGGCTGGAGGATTTTGGGATATCGGAATGATGACCCGCATGGCATAGAAAAAAAGTTCACCCCGGTTAAACAAATTATGATTTAATCGAACCCCGATACCGGGATCAACCCTTGGCTCCTAAAGCCGGGGTAAGAATAAGGGTAAAAATAATGGGTTTTGGAAAAATGGAGAAAAAAGACAGTAATTCACAGATCGATATCGATTGGGAACAGCGCAAGTTGTGCAGAGATGAGAGCTGCATCGGTGTGATCGGTCCGGATGGCCGGTGCAAGGAATGTGGATTGCCCTTTGAAGAGGGGCCTTCTGACGTGACAGTAGAAGAACCGGCCATGGAGAATATGGAAGAGTCTGAGACAGAAGAAGAATTAGAAGAGTATGAGACGGAAGAAGAATTAGAAGACCTTGAAGAAAACGGGGAAGAGAAATCCGATTTGGATTTAGAGTGGGAGCAGCGCAAACTCTGTATCGATGAAAGCTGTATCGGCGTGATCGGGCCGGACGGCCGTTGCAAAGAGTGTGGCAAACCCTATGAGAGTCAATGATACCCTTGGCGTCTATCCTTCGAGATCCAAAGGACCGGTTTGCGAATCTGCCCGAGCCGGCGCCCCTTTTTTATGATAGGTGAGAACAATAAACAGGCCCACACAAATGATCATGATGGCGCCTCCGGATGGAAACGCCCGGCGGAGCTGGAAGAGATCCATCATGAAACCGGCCAGCAGTGATCCTGTGAGCATTCCCATACTGTGCGCCATTGCCAGAAGTCCCATAACGGATCCCATTGCCCGGGTTGCATTTCCTTTTAACACCGACAGTGCCATCAATGCGGGCATTGAAACCCCTCCCCCAAAGCCGAACAATACACTGGCCACTACCAGATCCTTATAGCTGTTTGCCCATTGAAAAGAGAAGATTGCATAACTGATGATTACCCCTCCGGCAACAACCATCATTTTCCGGTTGATCCGGTCTGCCAGAAAACCCATGGGCACGTGTAAAAGACCGCTGGAAAAAATTCCCAATGTCACAAGAATTCCAATGGATGAGCTGGAGAGTGAAAATTCTGAATCTCCTAAAACAGGTAGAAAGCTCCAGATAACCCCGATACATGCGGCATAAGCGAGTCTGAAAAGAAAAAGCCCCGCCATATCAC
>CAZDAB010000454.1:0-3158 GCA_964502855.1 uncultured Desulfobacteraceae bacterium
CGAGTTTAAAGTCCTTTTCCACATTAACTTCCATGATAAGGCTCTCAATATAGACCATGGATCTGGGGACATCCAGTTTATTAATGATCTCTTCAAGAACTATGTAATCCTCCTTGCCCGCCATGATAATCAGGCTGTTGGTTGCTTTGTCTGCGGTTATTTTGGCTGTTTCCAAAACAAACGGGGTTTTTGTCGCTCCGGTTGCCCCCCCCTTTTTTGTCGGCAGTTCCTGGAGAACCTTGGCCAGGTCCTCAGCATTGGCATTTTCGAGATAATAGACGCGGATCTTCTCTTTTCCCCGAGGAGTTTCTCTGTCCATCAGCTGTATCAGTCTTTTTATCCTTGTGGTTTCAACTTCGCTGGCAAGGACGATAATCGTATTGGTCCGTTCATCAGCTACGAACTGGATTCCAGTTTCTGAATTCTTTGCTTTGGATCTTGCTTGGCTTTTGAAAACAGAATCCAGAATTTTTACAAAATTTATGGAATCAGCATATTCAAGCGGAATCACAGAGACTTCCTGTCCCATACCGGTTACATCAATTGCTTTTAAGATTCGAAGCAACCGTTTTATATTTGAATAGATATCCGTTACGATCAGCATGTTCGTGGGAGGATAGGCCAGGATCACGCTGCTTTTGGAAATCAAAGGCGCAAAAAGTGTTTTTATTTCAGTGGAATTTGCAAATTTTAAGGGTATCAGTTGAGTAACAACCCTATCCGTGGGTGAAGCGGCCCCTTCTTTTAGACGGGTTTCAATATTTTTTGATCGTGCATCAGGAGAGGGAATGATTTTAATCACTTCTCCAGCTTTTACCGTCGTAAACCCGTGTACTTCCAGAACAGATTCAAAAACCTTGTAAGCCTCTTTGACGGAAATTTTAGCAGGCGATATAATAGTAACCTTTCCTTTTACCCGTTGATCCACAACAAAATTCTTTGAGGTTAACTCGCTGATAAATTTAATAAAAACAGAAATATCAACATCGTTGAAATCTATGGAAATGAACCGTTCCGAATCGCTGTTTCCCATGGAAGGCGGGTTGCCTTTTGACGTCTTTCCGGTTTCATCGCTAACTTGAGCAATGGCATTAAAGGACAAGTGCATGGTCAGCATCACCACAAGCAATACAAATAGACATCTGATAGCTTTTGAGATCTTCCTGTATGATTTCATTTATTACCGCTTATTTCATTTTTTGATGCATAACCAAATTTTTTGCTGAATGTTTCTAAATTTGTATCCATTGAGCCCGTTGAAAAAAAATCGGATTCAGATAATTCCACGCAAGGCCGCGGCTCTTATTCGAGCAGAGATGCGCATAAACAAAGAACAGTGCACGATCATTGTACATAAAATCGTTAATATATGTGCATTTGGTTTGCTTACCGTTCTTTTTTAATGTTTTCTCATAGAGTTAGGCAGTGATCCGTTTAAAAACCGGATCACATGAATGCTGTGCCGGCTCGGTCATTTCATAAAACTAAAATGTTTCCTGCATTTTAGTTTTATGTTAAGATATGAGTTGTTAAAAATAAAATTTATATATTATCATACATTTATCACTTATTCAACAGTATAATTAATTGTTTTCGGCTGGCCTCTACGTTTTATCTGAAGCCTCACATTTGAAGATGACTGCAGGTTTTGATAGAGTTTGAGTACATCGTCTACGGATTCGATATTATTACTATTAACGCCGGTAATGATATCCCCGCTTTTTAATCCCATATTATAAAAGATTGTATTTGGCCGGATCCCTGTTAAACGGAGACCGTCAGGTTTTCCGTTTCTAAAATGGGGCCGTATTCTTATCTGTTTCATGAGAGTGTTTACGTCCTTAACCGCTGATTGTATCTGGGAACGTTTTAAGGCTATATCCTGTGAAGCTGCTATATCGGTTCCCTTTGAAGAAATCCTTGTTGTCTGACTGCCGTGGACCTCCTCAATTCCAAGAATTTCGTCTTTGCCGTTAACACGTAATACGACTTTTTCTCTTAAAATCATCTTTAGTGTCGCGTTTTGGATGGAATCCCCGATCCTGTATAGATTCTGGCGCCTTTCCGCAGTGTCTTCTATAACGGCATAAGCTTCTTTGTCATTGCCCGAGACGGTTCCCAGCAGTTTTAGCTTGAGATCTGTGGGTTCAAGGGTTTCAATATCGAGACTTTCGACAGGTTCCCCGGTTCCCTTTTTGGAATTGAAAAGATTGCGCTCTATTATTTCCCTGTAATAAGATATTGGGTGGAATGTTGCATCTTCGGGGGAAATTACATGTCGGGTTGTAACCTCGCTAGAAGGAGTATTATTAAGGTTCGCTGTTGCAACCTTATAAAAGGCTTTTACGCAAAAATAAACAGCAACCGCTATTAATAAAATATTTAGTACAGCAAAGTATCTTTTCATAATCAAATTATCGGCCGGCAAATTTATAGTTAGTTCAAAAAGAAACGGGGGTTGTCCAAGGTACCGTAAATCCTAATACGGAAGCCGTTTTTACCAAATATTTTTTTTGGCAATAGATCTGCCGGAAGATCATTCCCCAGCTTTTCAATGAATAGCGGGCGAGGCGTAATCCTTCCTGAAAGTTTTAAATAACTTTGCCCGGGCGTGTTTTTCAAAACCACAGATCCTGAAATCCTGGCGTCCATCTGATCCCCATTTATTATACATCTCTTGATTTGAAGATTCATATTTTTCATAACCAGGTCGGCTGTAATCTTTTTAAAAGGGATGCTCTCCATTGGTAATAGGGGCGTTGCCAACTCCAATTGACCGTCTGAAATGACAAGTTCGGCTTTTAGATTATCTCCGGATTCCTTTTCGTTCCGATATGTAAACTTTCCGTCAAGCACCCCCGATATATTACGGCCGGTAAAATCTTTTATGGCAGATATTTCTTTTATCCGGATGCCGGATAGTTTTCCGTCAATCATGACCTCCGGCCTGTTTTTAGTGAATTCTCCCTTGCCTTTCAAAATACCTGTATACGCACTAGCTTTGAAAAAAAAAATGATCTTTGAACGAAAAAGCGATAAAAGCCCGGGGGCTATATTTATTTGCTCCACTGTGAATAAAAAATTATGCGTGTGATAAAAATTGACATTGTATAACCTCAAACCCGGGGGAAAAGCAGGCTTTACATGATCAACCGCAA
>CAZDAB010000455.1:0-3133 GCA_964502855.1 uncultured Desulfobacteraceae bacterium
TATCATTTCCTGCAGCCTTTACAGCGGGGATTCTCTCTTTCTTATCACCGTGTGTGCTACCGCTTATACCCGCATATTTTACCTTTATTACGGGTTTTTCCCTGGAAGAATTGACTGAAAACCGTAATTCGGAAATAAGAAAAAAAGTCTTTCTTTCAACCGTTTTATTTGTTTCCGGATTCTCCCTGATCTTTATCCTGATGGGTGCTTCGGCCTCTTACCTTGGAAGCTTAATGTTCAACCATCGAGAATTAATAAGGATTCTCGGCGGTATTTTGATTATGCTTATGGGTGTCCATTTAACCGGTATCATTCGTATCCCCGGTCTGGATGTTGAAAAACGGATTAACATAGAAAAAAAACCCTTACATTTTTTAGGGATCGTTATTATCGGTATGGCGTTCGGAGCCGGCTGGAGTCCTTGTATAGGCCCTCTGCTGGGATCGATTCTTATCATTGCCGGCAGTCAGGAAACCGTCTGGCAAGGGATTGTGCTCCTTGCCGTCTATTCCGCCGGACTGGCACTACCTTTTATTATCATTTCCGTTTTTATCCATCTCCTTCTGATCGTTATTAAAAAGGCTTCCCGTGTCCTACAATACGTCAACGCGGCCGCGGGTATTCTTCTGATTATTGTGGGGCTGATTCTTGTGACCAATAAGCTGCATGTGTTTATCGGCTGACTCGAATTGTCATGAAGAAGTTGAGACCTTTGAAAAAAGCCCCCTTTTGCCCAATTCCGGCGTCAGGCTCAAATTTTAATCCTCGAAATACTCAATGTATTCATGTGGTTAAAATTTTCGCCTTCCTTGGCCTTGAACAAAATTGAACATTTTTCAAAGGTCTCAAGTTATCTATTTTGAAAATCGGCGGGAATATCTTTTGATCAGGCGGATTGTTGTGGAAATGATGACACCAGCGCTCATCACTACAAGAAGAACAGGCACCCAAACATGCTCATGATATTCTATGGTTTCGCGTGACGCCGAGATACCTGCAAAACCAAATAAAAACACAAGGAACATAAAAAAAATTACAATATAACAGGCCGCTTCAGAGTCATACCAGGGAACGATTACCTTTCTAAACAGAGGATTTTGATCAATACGCATAATTTTACAACTTAAAAAAGTGTGAAGTGATCTAAAACTAACATCTCAATAAATTATGGAGCAACCTGCCCGCTCGTGCCTTGCAATGGCAGGCGGGAGCAACACCTTAACCCTGGCCCAGACCGATCACCAATACTCTATATTCAAAAGGGCAGGTTTGCAATAATGTATAGCCGATATCAATATACATGAACAAATCGCGCCAGGGCGGGCGTTAGTCACTTCAAACTTTAGTTCACTTGAGTCACTTTTCTGACTCGTCCGGGTCAGATATTATTACCCGCATTTGGTAAAACCACAGAAATGACACATCATACAGCCCTCTTCAAAGCTGACGGTATTTCCGCATTCCGGACAGATTTCTCCAAGGAGGCTGTTGCCATATCTGTGTTTCTTATAAGATCCGTCTTTCAAATACCGTTTCTCAAGGACCCTGCCAATCGCATCCGGTATTGACAAAACCAGGCCCCCTTCTTGAAAAACAGGATGTTCTCCGCCGATACCCTTTAGTTGTTCCACAACTTTTTCCACGCGAACCCCGGATCTGAAGGCCAGCGAAACCAGCCTGCCGATGGCCTCGGTCTTTGCTGTAGTGGACCGTCCGGATTTGCCGATGGTGGCGAAAACCTCAAAAGGGTGTCCGTCCAATTCGGTTACCGTGACATAAAGCTGGCCCATTCCCGTATTCATTCTGGAAGTGAATCCTTCAAGTGTTTCCGGACGTTCTTTGACCGTAGTAATCAAAGTTTCACCAAGCTTGCCCGTTGCGGCAATCGAAAGCACCTGATTTTCCTTGCTTCCATCCCTGTATATGGTAACGCCTTTGCAATCTAGCTCGTAAGCCAGATTATAGATCTTTAATACATCGTCCACGGTGGCGTCACCGGGCAGGTTGACCGTCTTGGAAACCGCGTTGTCGGTGTGCTTCTGAAAGGCGGCCTGCATCCGGATGTGCCATTCGGGAGATATATCATGGGCCGTTACAAAGACCTTGCGAACATCCTCCGGTACTTCTTCGATGTGCTGAATACCCCCTTCAAGGGCGATGGTATCCATCAACCCGGAACTATAAAAACCTCTTTCTTTAGCCACTTTTTCAAAGTAGGGGTTCACCTCCAATAATTTGTCATTGTCCATGACGTTTCTGACAAAACTCAAGGCAAAAAGCGGTTCCACCCCGCTGGAGCAGTTCGCAATTATGCTCAATGTGCCGGTCGGTGCAATGGTGGTTGTGGAGGCATTACGATAGGTACATCCTTTTTGGTTTTTAAAAAGGCTCTTATCAAAATTTTCAAAAACCCCTCTTTTTTCAGCCAGACATTTTGAGGCTTCGTGGGATTCTTTTTGAATGAAACCCATCACTTCTTCGGCTATTTCAAAGGCTTTTTCCGAGTTATAAGGAATTTTCAACTGATAAAGCAAATCCGCAAAACCCATGACCCCTAGACCAATTTTACGATTACCTCTAACCATTTCGTCGATTTCAGGAAGCGGGTATTTGGACATATCAATCGTATTGTCCAAAAAGCGCACACTCCAAAACACGACATTCTTTAATGCCTCGTAGTCGATGACCGGTTCTCCGTCAGTATACGTAACAAACTTGGCCAGGTTGATGGAACCCAGATTGCATGCTTCCATTGGAAGCAAGGGTTGTTCTCCACAAGGATTGGTGCTCTCTATTTCTCCCAATTCAGGGGTTGGATTATCCCGGTTTAGTCTGTCTAAAAAAATGACGCCGGGATCTCCGTTTGTCCAGGCCTGCTTCACCAATGCCTGATAAACTTCTGCGGCATTCAGCTCTCCGACTTTTTTATTTTCGCGGGGGTCTATCAGGTCGTAGTTGCCTTGTTTTGCAACCGCTTTCATGAATACATCCGTGACGCCCACCGAAATATTGAAGTTGTTCAGTTCGTTATTATTGCTCTTACTGTAAATGAATTCCATGACATCCGGGTGGTCCACTCTCAAAATGGCCATGTTGGCCCCTCGGCGAGTCCCTCCCTGTTTGACCTGCTCTG
>CAZDAB010000456.1:0-3131 GCA_964502855.1 uncultured Desulfobacteraceae bacterium
ACTTTGGATGAACGTATTTCATATTCAAGCTGCTTGAAACGGGCAATAACAATAGCTGCGGCGATAAATATCGCGATTGGCAATACCATTGCCTGAGTTTCAACACTCAATCGCTCATAGTAGGCGCCAAGGAGCATAAGCAAGAGGACAAGCACAAATGGTTTCTTCCAGTCTTTTTTCTGAGTCATGTATCATCCTCCATAGTGGGTGGCAAGTTGACCCTGTTTTTGCTATATAACTTCTTCATGGATTATCCGGGTCCGGCATTGGCGCAACCTTATCACCGCCTAAGATATAGCCGCCGTCCAGCCGCAGAACAGTGCCGGTCATAAACGGTGCATCTTTTATCATAAAAATTACCGCTTTTGCCACATCTTCTATGGTACCGGTACGCTTTAGCAATGTATGATCATAAAGAGCAGCCTTCTGTTCATCGCTGAGCAGACCCCAGCCCCTGGTTTTTGCACCATGCCGGGTTTCAACAAAACCGAGCATGATTTCATTTACGCGAACCTCAGGTGCTCCCATGCGGGCCCAGGTCTCGGTTAAAAGAGAAATACCCCGGTTTGCAGCGGCATACCCCTCATTGAATATATAGCTGGCCGGACCGGACCGTCCGACGATGCCGGCAATGGAAGAAAAATTTATGACCACCCCGTCTCCGGAGGCCTTCAGATACGGAAGGGCCGAATCGAAGATCCATCGTTTGGCGCGCAGGGTGGTGGCCATTTCAAGATCCCACTGCTCCTGAATATACGGCCCGTGAACCACCGGCCATCCGCCGCGCTCGATGTTGTTTATCAAAATATCCAGGCGGCCGAAATGATCGACAACTTTTTTAATAAGTCCTTGAATCTTGTCGGTGTTAAGCAGGTCGGTTTTGTGAATCAGATAATCCTGACCGGTTTTGGCAAAGTCCTTTTGTAGCTCATCCAGACTTTCTTCCCAGTCAAAATAATTTAAGGCGACTTTTGCTTCTTCCCGTGCAAGGGCAAGTCCTATGCCTTTTCCGATGCCTTTTATGGCACCGAGCACCAGAGCAACTTTGTTTTTAAGTTCCATTTCCAAAAAGTGTGTGCTTTATCCATTGAAAGCCCAGCTTTAACAGCTCAACATCGTCATTCTTTACCGCATCTAAAGTGCCGGGGTCGATGTTCCGGTCATCTAAGATTCCTCGGTCAAATATATGCGATCTGAAATTATCCAGATCATAACATGCCATGTGAAACATGAGCCTCGACTTGATATCCAACGGACCGGGAATCAGGCGATTTTTGAGGCTGATGATTTCCATCATCAGATCGCTCATCTGATTATAGACAAAAATTTTCTGATCCTCTACCCATTCCCGGACGGTCCAGATGTGTCCGTTTTTAAATCCCAGACAATGGGGTTCTTTTAAAAGAAAGTACTGCTCGGTTATGGTGCCGGTGTCTCTGGATCGTGATACCAAACGAACAAGGGGATAAGTCCGGCACGATGACGGGCGATCTTCATATATGCTGCATCCGGACGGGCCCACAAACGGGCATTTTAATTCATTAAACGGATCTGTCTTGAAAGTGATGATCGGAAGCCCGGTTTCGGGGCCTGTGTGCAGAGAAGTATACCGCTCGAGAAAAAGGTTGGATGGCAGACCGAGTCGGTTTTTCATGCGCAGTATATCGTAAGGGAAGAGAAACTGATTAAGATCCCGGCAGCATTCATTGAAACAGGGCACTTTTTTGAACATGAGAATTTAAACGTATCGTTTAATGAAAGAGGCGTCATATTATTTTCCATAAAAGTTTCTCCATTTTGTGTTACACCAGAAAATTACCGGCAACCAGCAACGAGTAACCAGTAACCAGTTCCCAATACCAAATAACAAATGACCAATCGAGTCACATATGTCAACAAAAAATGCACATCCGGACGAAGATCCATCGTGCACTAAAATGGGTCACCATGGTACATACCCATCTCGACGGATGCCTATACACTAGATAGGATTCATATCCTGAATGGTTTATGCAACATGAATGGCATTAAGCACAGTATATAGTGTATATTTAAGTGGTTAAATCTATATATATGATCAGACCAAAATGAAATTGAGATATTAAAAAATTGTTAGATTTGTTTTTCCAAAAGTTCTTGACAAGGATAATGTTAATTGTTATTTAAATCTTTCGGTTTGTAGGGTCTATTTATCTTGTTGATTTTATAAAACATTTTTTAATCAAGTAGTAAGTTAGATGACATAGGGAAAAAAATAATTTTTAAATGATTAAAACTGGTAATCAGCCAGAAGCAGTTTTTCTGGTCATAAACATGAAGGGAGGTGCAGACATTTTCAGGTTGTGACAATTAACAGAGGTTAACCAACAGAAATGCTTACAAAGCAAAATTAGGAGGTATAATAAATGCCAAGCTTTGTCATTGATGAAAAATGCGATGGTTGTAAGGGAGGCGATAAGACCGCGTGTATGTACATCTGCCCCAATGATCTGATGGTGCTGGATGAGGAACGGATGAAAGCCTTTAATTGTGAGCCGGATATGTGCTGGGAGTGTTACAATTGTGTGAAAATCTGTCCGACACAGGCTGTAGAGGTTCGCGGTTATGCAGACTTTACACCGCTGGGAGCCAGCGTTGTTCCCATGAGAGGGACCGAAGACATCATGTGGACAGTAAAGTTCAGAGGCGGTACGATCAAGCGGTTCAAATTCCCCATCAGGACTACTCCGGAAGGAGAGGCCAAACCTGATGGCGGATTTGGCGTTGGACCGGGTACATTGGATGATCAACTCTTGTTTACGGAACCGGCATCATTAAAAGCCGATAAACTCTGGACACTCGGAGACTAAAGGAGGTGATGGATAATGCAAGAATTCAAGACAGTCGAAGTTACCACCGATCTTTTGTGTATCGGCGCAGGAATGGCCGGAACTGGTGCAGCCGTAGAAGGTGCACATTGGGCCAAGGAAAATAATGTAAAATTCACTGTGGTAGATAAGGCCGCAATGGAGCGAAGCGGTGCTGTGGGAATGGGCCTTTCTGCCATCAATCAATACCAGGGCGAAAATACCCCTCCCGATTACCTCAGCTATGTCCGCCAGGACCTCATGGGTCTCTGCCGGGACGATCTG
>CAZDAB010000457.1:0-3126 GCA_964502855.1 uncultured Desulfobacteraceae bacterium
TTACTTCAGCTATAAGGATATGATGCAATTTATGCACGAATATTTTGATAACCATCGATTGACAAACTATCAGAAACGACTGATCCGTTCGGTTTATCGAAAGGCCGGGCGGATTGAGCGGCACGTACGCCACAGAATGAAAAGATTGCAAAAGGCAGCAGATTAAACTGATGCCAAATCTGAAAAACCGAAATTCACACCCGACACTTTAAATAATAATTCCTGATTTTCCAACATGAATGAGACCGATGCCGATCTTTCGGCCGGATTCATCCGGGCCGATAATCTCCCTCGTATTATATTTCTCTTTGGTTTCGTTCCAGAACCGGTCTACCTGAATGGCAGGAAGATCAGGGCGCGGCAAAATATCGTGAATGCCAATAAGCCCCCCCGGCCGAACCAGGGGTCCATAATTTAGAAAATCTGCTTTTACACCTCCATAAGTATGATCGCCGTCAATAAAAGCAAAATCGATGGGATGTTTATTAAAAAGGTTGTTTACTTCTTCAACTGTATTGGCCTGATGAGAATCTTTCCGGAGCAAATACAGTTTTTGCTCCGGTTGTTTGAAGGCCTGGTAAAAAGGGATGCGACAGGCTGGATAGCCTCCGCCAAATTGACCTTCAGGCAAATCCACACCGACGATGGTGGCATCCGCTGTTGCCGCCTGGGTCCACAGATAAAGCGTTCCACCTCTGGCGGTTCCGATCTCTAACACCCGCATCGGAACCAAATCTCTCACAGTTTTATAGAGATCTTCAATTTCTGCCGAATTCTGGCGAGGTGCTATAGTTTTAAAATAGCCTTTTCCCCTGTATGCAAATGGGATGGCAAACCTTGCCTGGCTCGAGAGCAGTTTTTGTTCCAGCAACCGTAACTGGTGAATACCCTGCTTCCTATGGAAACCGGCCATGGTTCTATAAAATAAATCTTTTATCATAAAAAACCTTGTTCCATGAATAAAGAGCCTTGCGTGGGGAAACAAAATTTTTTCGATTCCAGACGGACAATTGTAGAAAAAGATGGCTAAATGGATTTCATATACCGAGTCGTCCAGAATGGAGATAAATAGCGTTTCCCCAAAGCAACAATCCTTTTGAGTCATGTTTTGGTTTATACATATCGTACAACACAAACCCGTATTCTCGGAGGAACAGATCGATTTCACAGAAAATTGAACCATTTTTGTATAAAGGGTTAAACAATATTTCTGTGTACACTAATAGTGTTGAATTTTGAAGAACACGAGCGGCACCTCTGAGAGCCCGCAACCCGGCGCCTTGAATGTCAAATTTCATCAACTGAATGGCTGGATTTCCATTGCGCTCTGCCCACTGATCGATTGTAACGACCTGGACCTTTTCTGAACTCTTGAAAGATACTCCATGGGGATCG
Organism: uncultured Desulfobacteraceae bacterium; assembly: GCA_964502855.1. Taxonomy (GTDB): domain Bacteria; phylum Desulfobacterota; class Desulfobacteria; order Desulfobacterales; family UBA11574; genus S5133MH16. The sequence goes on from CAZDAB010000457.1 coordinate 1,396, forward strand.
ATTTTTTTGAGGCGCTCTCCCGGGATAAAAAGAGATGTACTCCCCGGAGATACCGTTGTATAGAGGTCGGCAGTTCCTTCATGATCAGATAAAGCCAGGAACTGTGGGTGAAAACGAGAATCTTCCTTTGCATATTGTTGTAGCGTTTCAGCATACATACTATTAGGCTCAAAACCATAAACGCGTGCCTCGGGAAATCTACGAAGAAGCCTTCTCGATATACGGCCGTTGCTCGCACCGGCATCAATGATACCGGCAATCCGAACACTCTTCAAGAGACGGGCCATGGCATAATAAGGGTCGTCAAAAGACATCAGGTTTTTATTCTTTCCAAGAAGTGTTTTTCTAATAAAAGAACTAAATCGATTTGACATGGTTTACCTTTTGTAAAAGCACTGTATAAAATAGAAGACGATACACGCGATCTATACTAATTTTTCATTTACTTGAAAGAACATTAAATAAATTTTCTGCTACTGTTATTAGATTGTGGTTTTTTTCAATTAATTTATGTCCGATACGTCCCATGGATATTGCCAGGTCACGATTTATTACAAGCTGTTCCAGAGCATTTAACCATTCCTTTTCACTTGACACGGCGATGCTGTTTTTATCGTTAAGAATTTCAGCAGTTGCCCCGATTACATTTCCAACAACCGGCACTCCGCATGCAAGATATTGAAGGGCCTTGATGGGCGACTTTCCCCTGGCGTATTCTTCATCGTCCAAAGGGAGAAGGCCAATATCCAGATTTTTCACAAATTCAGGTTCACTGCCGGGAATAAACGGATGATAATCGAACGGGCAACTTAACTTCGGTTTTTGACCGGAAAAAATGGCCAATTTCAGCAAGGGATATTTTTTTAACATATGAGCCAAAACCGGACCAAGTTTTTCTATCAACGGGACATTGACCGGAGCACCTGCCCACCCCATAATTATTTCATCCCTATGAATTCTATTGCGGGGTTTCCAGATGCCTGTATCAAGGGCCATGGGAATTACTTTAACCGAGTCTGAATACTTACGAGCGTAACCGGCCAGAAAATGATTAGATGTTGTAACGACATCGGCGCACTTTAACCATAAATGTAGTCGTCTTTTGACCCTGTAACTTGTTGCCCAGGAATGCGGTTTTCCAGGACGAGTATAAATGGCATCATCAAAGTCGAATATAGTGAGCTGACTTTTGGCAATCAGTTTTCTAGCAACCGAAGCTCTGAAAAGACATTTTTGATTAAATACCAGATCTGCCTGCTGCGCCTTTTTTATTATAGAAGCATCGATGGTCTTACGGTTGATAAATTTGACATTAATATCTTTTTTGCTTAAAAAATCTAAATATTGTACAAGACGATACTTAGTACTCCCTTTTTCCATATCACGACTGATAATTGCTAAAACGTTCATATTTTCAAATTCCAAATGACCTGAGCAAAGACCCCTCCCGGGATTTTTCCTTTCCCGTGTGCGGTATACACATACACTTGATGATCACGTTTCATACAACCATTGGCAATCTTTATAAAATTTTGTTGCTGTCCGCCAAAATGAAAATATTTCTAGGGGAATACTCCCTCTGTTATCCCTGTCTGAAAAGATTAAACTTGATTATATACCAAATGGCTTTGATACCGTCCCTCCAGGTTATTTTTTTCCCCTGATCATAAAGACGGGGCTCATAATAAATCGGAACTTCAAAAATGCGTGCTTTCATTTTTGCAAGTTTAG
>CAZDAB010000458.1:0-3118 GCA_964502855.1 uncultured Desulfobacteraceae bacterium
ATTTAGTCAAGGAATTTTACATGATATTTTCAGCAGTTACCCGGGCATAGCGGCTTATTTCGTTTCTTTAACAGGCAAAGGCAGCGTAATTTATTTGCTTGACTTGAGTGAAGCATAACATATTAATAAAAAGAAAAATTTAATATTTGAAAATCCATATATGATCATAAAATCAGCCGAATTTGTAAAAAGCGCTGTCAAACCAGCTCAGTATCCTGCTGCGGTTTTGCCGGAGATCGCTTTTACCGGACGTTCCAATGTGGGTAAATCTTCTCTGATCAATACCCTCGTCAACCGTAAACGCCTGGTAAAAACCAGCGCCACCCCCGGACGCACCCAGCTGATCAATTTTTTTCTAATCAACAAGACGTTTTCCTTTGTGGACCTTCCGGGATTCGGGTATGCAAAGGTTCCGGCTTCCGTGAGGAAAAAATGGGGTCCCATGATCGAGACATACCTTTCAACCCGAAAGACGCTCAAAGGAGTGGTTCTTATCATGGATGTTCGGCGCATCCCCGGGATACAGGATCTTAATTTTATCAAATGGTTGTATTATTACAACATTCCCGGTATCTTGATACTGACAAAAGCGGATAAGCTTTCCAAAACAAAACAGTTGACACAGCAGGCGACCATAGCCAAAGCTTTGAGTGTGGATAAAGATGACCTGATCCTGTTTTCAGCCAAATCACGTCTGGGAAAAGATGCGGTATGGGATGCGATTGAAGGGTTAATCGGTTAATTCGCTGAGTTTATGCTGAGAAACGAAGTGCTCACAATTGGAATATTGGAATAATGGAGTAATGGAATGATGGGTTTGAAGGAGTTTTTTACAATTAAAATGGTTTATTTCCTCCCGTATCCCCAATATTCCAGCATTCCATTCTTCCATTCTGATGGTAAAAACAGGCTTCCGTTAATAAACCAGTGTTTTCAAGAAGTTGTAGAATTTCCGAGACGTCATATATCATGCCAGATATAAAGGATAAGTTTGCTGATTTTAAATCCGGGTTTGTGGCCATTGTGGGGGCACCCAACGTGGGCAAATCCACGCTTTTAAACCAGATGCTGGGCGAAAAAATTTCCATTACATCCAAAAAACCGCAAACCACCCGGAACCGTATCCTCGGTGTTGTGCACAGACCTTGTTCACAACTTGTTTTCATCGACACCCCAGGAATTCATAAAGCAAAACGCCCCTTAAACATCAGGATTGTGGAAGCCGCTCTTTCTGCACTTGGGAATGTGGATATTGTTCTTGTTATGGTTGATGTGGCAAATCCGGACCCGGATTCAGAAGATTTTCTGGTAAAAAAACTCAAAAAAATAAAACAGCCGGTAGTTCTTGCCCTTAACAAGACCGATCTTGTTAAAAAACCTGTGCTCCTTTCAATCATAGATAAATGGGCAAAGGCGTACTCATTTGAAGCCATAATTCCGATTTCCGCCATACTTGGCGCCCAGATTGAAGAGCTTGTTGAAGCCATGGAGGCGCTGCTGCCCAAAGGCCCGCCCCTTTTCCCCGAAGACACCGTAACCGATTTGCCGGAACGTTTTATTGCCGCTGAAATGATACGTGAAAAGGTTTTCCGTTTAACCGGTCAGGAGATACCTTATTCCACTGCCGTAAGCATAGATTCATTTTCTGAAGAGAAAAAAGGCGCCCTTGTAAAAATTCATGCAACCATTCATGTTGAGCGGACGTCACAAAAAGGGATGGTCATCGGAAAAAACGGGAGCAAGCTGAAAATGATCGGTACGGAAGCAAGAAAAGAAATAGAACAGATGGTGGGGACCAAGGTCTTTCTCAAGATCTTTGTCCGGGTACATAAAAACTGGGGAAAAGATACCAAAGCACTCAGAAAATTCGGCTACTGATGATTTTGTCTTATCACCCCTGCTTTGAAGCAGATAAAAATATACTCTGTGCCGGGCGGGAGCCGTCCGCTGATGATCTTGCGGCAATTAAGGCCGCCCATGCCGTAATCCTGCCACAGGGATGCTATCGATCCCTTTACGAAATGGCACATAACAACTGCAGACATGTGTTTCCTAATTTAGATTCAAGATTCAAATATCCGGGTAAGATCGGCCAGGTTCGACTATTTCAGAGGGAAAATGTACCTCATCCAAGAACTGAAACCCATCTAAATGTGGACGCATTTGCCGGACACTATGGCGGTTTTCCTGCAAAGCCGGCCTTTGATTTTCCGTTTGTATTCAAATTCGACTGGGGAGGGGAAGGGTACCAGGTTTATCTTATACAATCCGCCTCGGAATTTCAGGATATTTTGCAAACCGCCGGAGACTATGAAGATAGCGGCCATACCGGATTTATAATACAGGAATATATTCCTTCAAACAACCGGTCGTTGAGAGTTGTCGTGATCGGCCAAACGGTTATTTCTTACTGGAGGGTTCAAAGCAACACCCGGAGTTTTTGCTCAAATCTTACCAGAGGAGCGGTTATCGACGCCCATTCTGATCCGGACTTGCAGGCGTTGGCGGTTAAACGGGTAAAGGCTTTTTGTTCCCGGACCGGGATCAACCTGGCCGGCTTTGATCTGCTTTTTTCATCCCGGAGAAAAAGCAGACCACCGCTTTTTCTTGAAATAAACTATTATTTCGGCCGGAGGGGTCTGGGGGGGTCCGAAAGATTTTATGAAATATTAATTGCGGAAATCGAGAAATGGATTGACAGTATCGGTCTGAGATTGGCCCGAAATTCTTGAATATGAAACCATTTGCAATAGATCTGGATGAAGAGGATATAAAGAGAGAGAGACGTAAGGCAAGGGAACTTCGGAGTTCCCAGTGGTGGAAACGTCGCTGTGCCAAAGGGGTCTGCTATTACTGCGGGCGCCCGACACCGCCCAAAGAGCTTACCATGGATCATATTGTTCCCATTGCCCGCGGCGGTCGAAGCACAAAAGGAAACGTTGTTGCCGCGTGCAAGGAATGCAACACCGCCAAAAAGCAGCTGCTTCCCATGGAATGGGAACAGTATTTAACAGATGTTCGTTCGAACTTCTCATGAGCAATTTCCTGAATCTATCCGGTTCAGAGAATCTCATACTTGCCATTTATATTTTTTTGAGGTAATTACATCTTTTCAATA
>CAZDAB010000459.1:0-3118 GCA_964502855.1 uncultured Desulfobacteraceae bacterium
TTAAATCCCCATAGTGGTGGGTGAAGCGGCTCAGTTCAACATGATTGTATCTGGAGTTTCGCGTAGCGAAACTCCAGATACAATCTTTAACGTTAGACCGTTTTCTCACAACTACTTCAAATCAAAGGAGGAAGCCATGACAAACGACAAACATCAAACGTCCCAGGAGGTTAGTGACCCTAATCGCCTTCCTTGGGGAGAAGAAACCTTTACGTCCCACCTCTTACGTGTGTTCTTAGCCATTGCCTTTATCCTGTTCGCCATATCTACAGGTCTACGTATCGTTAAGTTGCATTCTTTTCCTTTGCGAAGATTGCACCATAAGAATCTCCATCTTAACTGACTCCCTAGGTTCTGGTGGTACCTTTAAGTCTGGAGATACAGTAACTGGTGGCGGCGTCTCCCCTGGAGATATCTCCCCTCCTGAAACTCCACCGGCAGAAAGTGATGACGAGTCCGATGTTGTTGATGAGATACTGAAATACATTGCAATACCGGCATTTCTTTGCTTTATCGTTCCCGGCCTACTTCTTGGTATCGTGTGGTTTCTAAAGGAAGTAGGAAAGTGGCTCCATGAGGAAGAGAGACATTGTAAGAGAAAGAAGAGGAAAAGTTGGTGGAGAAAATTGCTACAAAAAATATGGTGCTGGATCATTACTATTGCAAAGTGGCTCTCTTGGCTCGTTGCTGCTGCCTTACTCATATACGTGTTGTATCTAATTGTGATGTGCATCGGCATGGTGGTCGGAGAACTCATGTTGTAACTGCCAGCGCATGATTATGGTAACCACAGTTCATTAAATGGCGGTCTAACAACCGCATTAAGTCAGACGGTCAAAGCTGGCACTTTTCCCGCTGCTTATGCGAACCGTTACACGGCCACTAAGGAGTAATCATGGGTGTTTTTTCGTTAAACAATTTCAAAGACCTTTTTGAAAAAAGTACCTTCGAACTTCAAAGATTACAGAATTGTCGGTGCCATCCTGATTACGATTATTTACTCTTTAATATCACAGTCAGTATTAACCATCTTTTTGAATGGTGTATTAAAGATAGTAGTTTAGATGAACAATCAAAATTGGAGTGTATTAAAAAATTTAATCCATATGAAAGGCCAAATGATGTGCCTGGGGCCCTTAAGAATTTATATAATAAAATTCCAAATTTCCCTGTTGTGAACGAAAAGCAACTCTTAATTCGGCAACTTTGCAATAAGGCTAAACATTTTAAAAAAGTCGAAATTGAGAAACAGAGTAAAAATAATATTTCTGAGTCCGGTGTAATGCAATCGGGTGATCAACTTGGTGCTTTTCATTATCGGTACCATGTTGAAGTTCAACAGAATGATGTAAAACTTGATGACCTACTTTTGGAAATAAGGGTTGAATGGGAATCATTTATCAATGAAAATGGGAGCGTGTAACAAATAAGTTCAGGTGGCCACCAGGGCCAAGGCACTCTGGCAGTCCCTTTGGGAATAGACTTCTATCACATTTATTATTGTCGGTGGCAGGCCCTGGTGGCCACCTGACTTTGATGTTAGAAATAAAAAATATTATTTATAAATCCCTATTTTTTATCGCTCTTCTTATGGCTATTCTGAAATTACGATCTTCAAAATATGAATAAAACCAATAAGAAATAATTATGAATAAATAATACACCAACAATACTAAACAGAATCCACCGAGGAATAAGGATTGTATGACAACATTGACATTTGACAACTTGATGAGTGGTTTTATTGGCGTTTTGGTCGGTGCTCTTGTCAGTTTTTGTCTTGTCAGATATCGACTCCGCTTGGCTGCAAGCAAAAAACTTGCTGGGATATTGTTCGGCATTGAGCATGAACTGATTGATAATGCAAATAAATCCGTTCATGACATTCTTGAGCCAAACTTCAATATTTTGTGGGAGCTTGGCATTGAGGTCGCCAATTTGCATTATATCAAGAGGAAACAAATCAAAAACAAGATTGGTTTGCTCTGCGGCTTGCTCAGAGTAATTGAAGGGAACAAAAAACATCCCCGTTCCCATCGTTCATTTCCAAAAAGAGATGATGCAAAGAAACATATAAATGACTTGCTTGATCTTCTTGGATATTAACATCAAGAACAACCTTTTAATATAATAATAAAATAAGTATTTCTAACAATGGGCAAACAAAACATGAGTGACACGACAGAACAGATAGCCAGTGTGATTGACCTTACCAACCAGCTCGAAGTTCAGATTAACCTCGCGCTGTCGGAGTGTATCGTACCCGTTTCCGGGGAGTACGGATTCCTCCGCGAGACCCTTTTTCACAACCTGTGTCTTGGCTTTGGGGCAAAGGTGCGACTCCTGCAGCGCATCCTTGACTACTGGAATTGGAAGGACACAAAGATAGACGATTTCCACAAGCTGATGCAGCTTCGAAACGCCTTCGCGCATACGCCAACGACAAAACGAGCGCTCATTGTTGTTGTTGATGCCGAGACTGGGGAACACCACCCACAAGGGAGCCAACTCGTAGTCGACCGGAAGTATAAGACCTACTGGCAGGAAATGGAGCGAAACGAAGCATTCCATGACTTTCTGGAGACGTATCAGTCATGTGACACGATTGTGAAAAACATAACCAGGAAAATAAAAAAAACCATTCCACAGCCAGAGAATTTAGGGGAGTCGATGGACAGCGTTAGGAACTCTTCTCAAGCTACGGATTCCAAAGAGAATATTATCATTTTATTGGATGAATTAGTTGGGATACTCCTTGCTGAAACTTCTAATGTCATATTTGATAAATATAATGTTCAGCATCTCTATTTGATGTGTTTGTACGGCAGAATTTTTGAGCTTGGTGTATCTGCCTTAAACTTAATGAAAGCAAATGACCATGCAGGTGTACCGGTAATTCTAAGATCACAGCTTGAGGCATTCGTCGATTTCGCAAATTTATTAGAGGATAAAGACTATGTAAAAACAATTGCAGCGACATTTGTGGATCAGAAGAAACGCCTTTACAAAAATCTGGAAAAATATCTTGATCAATCAGAAGTGTCGCCAGTTTCGGATAAGAAAAAATGGGGTCACCCATTAAAGGGTCAGTCAAGTAAAAAAACACCTCTCCCTTAAA
>CAZDAB010000460.1:0-3115 GCA_964502855.1 uncultured Desulfobacteraceae bacterium
CTTTGCCCCTTACCGTCAGATCGGTGATGAATCGGAACTGATCCCGGGGATCCACGGGATATGCCTTTAACCGGTATTGGGTTGCCCATGGTTTTTCCGAAGCCACGATGTTTATGGGTTTTAGAACCTGCAGATAGGAGCTGGTCAATGCGGTATCCAGCAGTGCCTGGATCACGGCTTTGGGATTATGGCGGGGATGCAGATAAAATTCCGCCGCGCATTGTAGATTGCAGGTGCCATCGTTGGAATTGAATATTTTTTTGTCCCAGAGTTTCAAGTGGGGAATTACCACCACCGTGTCATCCGGGGTGAGAATTTCAAAGGATCTCATGCCGATGGACTTGACTTCGCCGTAAGCACCCTCCACCGATATCCAATCGCCCAGCCGATAGGGCATCTCATAGAGGGTTACAATACCGGCGATCAGGCTGCCGGCGTAATCTTTAAAGGCGAAACCTAAAGCCAGGCCCAGGGCGCCCAGCAGGGCAAAAAGATTTTCGATGGTGGGCTCAATGATTTTGGAGATGATCATCCAACGGCCACCCCAATGATCATGAGCCGCAACACAGGCACCAAGGCAAGAACATATAACCGGTAACGTCCGGAGAACCTCTCGGCCAACCAGGGCAATATTCGCTGCGACAAGGTGATGAGCAGCAACGCCGCCGCAACAACGATAATCACCTCGATGATCACCACCTGATTTAGATTATGTAATATTTTCATAAAGCTCTGATCCCTTAAAACGGGTCGGTTAGATACCCCTCTCCATTCAGATACTGTCTTACGATGGGATATCCGGCCGGCGATACGTTCCACAGGCCTTGATTTTCTTCTACCAGGCCCGCATCCTTGAGCACCCGTGCCGTGCTTGTGATCACATGGGGGGAAATCGGTAAAATTTCCGCTAAGATCGCTTGGGAAAGGCCGTTGTGAAGCAGCAGGCTGTGCAACAGAATGGATGATTCGGGGCTGATCGGGGAAGGCAGGACCGGATGACCCAATTTATTCCACGGCAAGACCCATATGGTGGTTTTCAGGTCTGACGGGGTTTCCGGAAGCGGTTTGCCGGCCATTGTTTTGTCCGGTTCCATTCTCAAGGCCTTTCGCCATAAGCAAAGGGCGATACCCGGAATACCGAGACTGTGGGCGGACAGTTGATCAATGAAAGCACTGACCTGGGTGCCCGCCGTGTCAGGTCCCGCATTTCCGGGTTCAATGGGAAGGACGGGCTTACCGTTATCTGTCTGACGAAAAAGGATTGGTTTTTGAAACCGGCTTGACGCCAGTTCATACAACCACCGGGATAATCTGCGATCGCCAAATGCCTGCGCCACCCATGCCTCCGGAAGCCGTTCCGGCACCACATGTTTCAAGTAGGCCAGAGCCCAGCTGTCACATCCGATAATGCCGTTACCCATGGCTCCGATGTTGATGTTTTCGAACAGTTGACGCACAAGGGCCAGACCATGAACGTGACGCAGGTAGCACCTTTCCAGCGCCGGAACAACCCAAGGGGTGTCGTTATTTTCAAATTGTTTCAGCCAGTTATGATCCTGTGAAAGGATCTGCTCGTCGCTGGGTGCGGTGATCAGCGGCCACTTGAGATCCCGGGCCAAAACAGTCAGAATCTCGGCATTGCCGCCGTGGGGAAGGCCCACCACCAGAAACGTCGGTTTTTCATCAGGCGTTGCCCCGAGCCTTTGATCCAGGGCGGTCTTTAAATATCCGGCCGGCAATTGCCAGTCAGGATTCGGTGCCATGTTTTCAAGGACTTCATCGGGAATGTGCTGAAGGTCGGATTCGGATTTTTGCGGATCTTCGGGCTGTTTCCCGGTGGCCCGGAGCCGTTGCCAAAGGCCTCTGATACCGCCTTTGATGGTTCGGGACATGGTTGTCTGGGGCACGGCATAGTCTGACAGGGGAACATAGTGCCAAAGTGGCGGCTTTTTCTCAATGTGTTCCATTGACTATACCATATGCAGGTTATGAATGATTTCCGTTCGCCTTATGAATCTTTACGTCAAGATCGGGTGCGGCCGTTATCTCGAAAGTTGCCGAACCCAATTTGACCTGTCCCCGGGTCTCATGGATCCGGGTGAGTAAACGCTCACAGATCAAGTCCTTGGTGGTTCGCCGCTTCTTATAGTCCACAATGTATCTAAGGGTGTATTCAACCCAGTTGTCGTTGGTGAGCATTGTGACAACCGGTGCCACATTTAGATCCTCTATCATGTATTTGTCGGTCATCTGGTGCCAGATGGACCTGGATTCCGCGGCGTATCCACCGGTTATTTCCTCAAGAATGCTGACAAAGATCTTGCGTGCAAGCACATAATCGCTTCCATAGCGGACCGGTACCACAATTTCATCCCACAGAAAGGGAAAATCGGAAGAGTAATTAAAAACGGGTTCCTTGAAAATAAAGCTGTTGGCAACCCGGACAATCCGACCGTTGTACTGATCGCCGTTAATCCAGCCGCCACACTCCATAAGGGTGGTTCTCAACATTCCGATATCGATGACATCGCCTTTGATACCCCCAAGCTGCACGCGATCGCCCACCTTGTAAAATCGACCGAAAGACATGGCCACCCACCCGGCAAGACTGGCAATGACCTCCTGGAGGGCAAATGCGATACCGGCGCCGGCCACGCCAAAAGCCACCGTTAAACCGGATAATTTTTCGCTGTAAATAATGGAAATCAGAAAAATGGCCAGGATAAAGCCCAAAATGCCGATGATTTTTTTCAGTCGATACCGCCGCTCGGTATTCTGCACATACCGGGCTAAAATCCGCTGAGAAAAACGCACCACGGCCAGGGTGAACAAAATTGCCGCCAGGGAAAACACGATTTTGCCCACAATGGGGTCAAAAAGCCATTTTTTAAGGATATCTTCCATAATATGTTTTCATTGCTTTGAGTTGGACAGCCGCCCGAGCCCCTTTATTGATGATTACCAATATTCGGGCCGATTGTAAATAAAAAGGAGGATTCATCGGCCTCAATTCAATAATTGTCAAACAATAACTCACAATTAGAGACACAATTCTCTACTTAGTGCCTGAACGAAAACTGTCTTTTCCGCCAATATCTGCGTCAGACTCAAATTT
>CAZDAB010000461.1:0-3114 GCA_964502855.1 uncultured Desulfobacteraceae bacterium
AATGGCTCGAAATGGCAACATTTACGAAAAAAGTAAGAAATTATCTGCTGAATTCTCTTGACTTGATTCCATCCTTCTCTTTAATATAATTTAAAATACGGTTTTGAGGTTACAGTGGAAGAAGTCCCATATTTAAGGTTCAAATAATGCTAAGAATTCTTTTAGTAAAATTAAGAATGTTTAAAACATTAATTGTTATCTTTATAAGCTTGGGTACTTTTGCAAACGGCGTTATGGCTGAAGCCTGTTTCTGTGGAGGAGCTTGCTTGCACAGTCTCCAAGACAAAACAACAGCAAGCACAGGTTCTCCATTTCATCATCGTTGTTCCGAGACTTACTGTAAAAGCTGTAATTTGGAAGATGGACAAACACTCCGGGCAACCAACTCTTTTACTCCAACCGGCAATTTAAATATTCTTGACACCTCCTTGATTATATTATTTTTAACTGATCATCATTGCGACAATTATACTATTAAAATTTTTTATCCACAGAATGATGCATTTCTTAAATTCCAATCTTCAACGATTTACATCCTAAATCGCTCTTTACTTATCTGATCTCTACTAAAACAAAATTTTCCCTCATCAACCTTTAACCCTATATTTTTGGGTATAAACGAAATTCAGAACCCGGAAGGGATGCAGACAGGACACAAGGAATTATATCAACCGTAACTCCTGTAACACATGTCCTGAAAGGAGGCTATATGAGCAAGGGCACTTCTTACAGATTAGGTCGGTTTGAAATTATTGAAAAGAAAAATGACGAAATATGGTGGGAAACTCACGCAGGCTTCGCTTGTTTTAGGTCTGGGAAATGCTTTATTGTAGGAGATATTTTATTCATAGGTCCTTATCAAACGGAAGAACCGGGCTTTCTAAAAGGTGAGTTCATTGAACATCTTAATAAATATCCAAAATGGGAAAAAACCAAGTATTACTGCTTAAGTTATTCCATTTATAGCTGCAAAACCGGCAAAATGTCCCGTAATTTTGGAGTGGGCAAAGACTTAGAAAGTAAGACAAAAAATAAAACCGATTTTGGTAATAAAGAAAAATTTTATGAAGAACCTGCAGTTAAAACAACAGATCTTACAGAAGGCATTTTCAAATTCAAAGAAAAAGGAGTTGCAATGTGGGGACTACTCAAAGATCGTTTTTCTAGGCTTTTATTATGCCACAGTATTTAACATTCTGTAACTAAACAAAAATCATTTTTCAGGTGATTAGAATCTCCAAAAGATAAGGTGAAAGCGATGAATTCAAAAAATTACGGAAAGATATTCTTTATTTTGGTACTCTTGATATTATCGATTGTTCAGATTTTCCCGGACTTGGTGATAGCAGATGATCACAAAACAAACAAAAAACATTACAAACGATATGAAAATATTAAAGAACATTATGATGACAACGATCACAACAGACGAGGGGTCAAAAAAGATGATGAAGGAAATGAAACAACAGGTCAAACCGCCGCATGGCTCCTGGTGGCTGCAAATTTGACCATTGCCTTAAGCATCCTTATAAAAGGAGGAAGCCGCTTTCTTCCGTTAGATTCACAACTTAAAAATTCGATGAAGAGGTTTAACCAAATCCAGAAAAAACACCTGATGAGATTTCATTATGTTTTAAATCCAATAGTCTTGTGTGTAGCTTTCTTTCATTTTCTGTTGTCTTCCTGTCGTTCATCTCAACTTCCTGAATGGGGCTTGATATTGATAACAATGATTGTTTTTCTTGGTTTAATTTTAAAATTCAAAGTGTCTCCCAAGGGGATGCGGAAATTCGTTTATCGCTTACATACGACGCCGGCAACTTTTTTAATAATGATTCTTTTGTTAGTAGTCGGCCATCAGATTGTTGACTGAGGAAAACCTTCGGTGAAAAGTGCAATTATAATATTAGTCATCGGGTTTCTATGCTTTGAGTTTATTGAGCATGTTGCGATTCCTCTGATTTGGTTTATTAAAAATCGAAATAAAAGATCTAATTACGGCGTGACAGGTATGATTGGAAAAGTTGTTGAAATAAAAAGATGGGATAAAACCGAAGGCCAAGTTTTGATAAACGGGGAGCTATGGAAGGCTTTTTGCGAGGTTCCATTACGAGTTGGCGGTAAAGCGTTAATACATGATGTTGAAGGGCTTACACTGAAACTGTTACCTATTTAAAAACAGTATCTTGCAAAATTCCGCATGGTGGGAGGATTTAAGGCGAAGTCCCGCTTTTAGCGGGACCAACCCTTAAAACATATAAAATGTGATTCCAGTTTTTACGGTTGAGAAACAAGTATCTTCAAATTACCTATTTCACAAGGCAGGGTTCACCAACGGCTCTTCCTTTTCGTGTGCGGTGTGCAAATAACTGCTATATATTCTATATTTGGGACTTCGCATTTGGGACTTCGGGAACACCCTATTGGATTATAGCTTTATCAGAAATGTAATCTTGGAAACGACATGGTACTATTTCTCAAAATCACATACGCCGCTTTCCTGATCTGGGTCTTCAGCTTCTTTTTCGCCCTCCCGGAAAGCCTCCTGAAAGAACTGATCGACAAGTATCTGTTATGATATCTGCAACTTATCCGTTTTAGAAACATGACAAGATACTGCCAAGGTACCTTTATGAGCTCATACCTCCTTTTCCATAAATACGTCCCACCGACCAACGCCACAGTATAGCATAAAACCATTTGAATTATTTTATAATACTGTAAATAATGTAATAATCCTTATGTAATTTACCCCACAATTACATAATTTTTTATATACATTTATAATACTGTATCACCCTAAAGTTGATGCCAATGCTTAACACACAAGGCCTTGCAATAAACTGATTGTTGCTGCACGATCTTTGCATGCAATTCTATCGTTTAAGGGAACTCTCTACTAATCATTTAACCCTTCTTCGGGCAATATTAACATGGAAAAATTGAAGCCTATTTATTTTACGATTTACAAACGAAACCTTCATTGATATTAATCCGACGAACGTAACGCTCTATTCACAAATACTGAACCACCCAGCACTCATAAATATTATATTAGCACGTGTAATGCTTCAGACGGAATTGGAGTTTTCCTCAAATTATGTTAGTTGTCAA
>CAZDAB010000462.1:0-3105 GCA_964502855.1 uncultured Desulfobacteraceae bacterium
TGATGGGAAACTATCACGCACGGTTCTTAGGGGGCTTGGGGCTGGCAACAGCCCCTGGCTACCCGGTAACCCTGTCGAAATTTATTTATTTAAACAAGTTTTTCTTTTCACTTAACGCTTGACGTTAATAACGTTCTGCGTTATTATATTGCTATGATAAAATCTTTTCGGGACAAAGAAACTGAAAAAATATTTAACAGGAATTTTTCGAAAAAATTTCCGACAGATATTCAGCATCAAGCGCGTAGAAAGCTGATTATGTTAGATGCAGCAACTGAGCTCAGTGCCTTACGCATTCCACCGGGTAACAGGCTTGAAACTCTAAAGGGTGACCGAAAAGGATAGCACAGTATTCGCATAAATGACCAATGGCGAATTTGTTTTAAGTGGAAGACTGAGGACGCGTATGATGTAGAGATTACGGACTATCATTAGGAGGCCAATATGACTAAGAAAAAGCTTTGTCCCATTCATCCCGGTGAAATCCTTGAGGAGGAATTTCTAAAACCGATGGGTGTCAGTCAATATCGACTGGCCAAAGACATAAGTGTACCGCCAAGGCGTATCAACGAAATTGTACACGGTAAAAGATCAATTACTGCGGATACGGCACTCCGTTTAGGAAAATTTTTTGGCATTTCAGCCCAGTTTTGGTTAAACCTTCAAACACGATATGATCTTGAGGTTACAGAAGATTTACTATCAGATCGTCTTGACAAAGAGGTACATGCCTTAAATGTAGGTGCGGCTTAATTTAACTCCATGGTTATAACCATGGCATGAACCATGACTGGGATTCAGCTACGCTTCATCCCAGCAGGTTATGCCCAAGTTAGCCATACGACCGAATGGTCCAAATGAACCGGAATTTGAAATGATCATAAGAAAAGAAACGGTTGCAGATATCGAGGCAATAAACGAAGTCACAATAGCTGCCTTCAGGACTCTCCCAATCAGCAATCACACAGAGCAATTTATAATAAATGCATTACGTGCTGCAGATGAGCTGACTATCTCGCTTGTGGCGGAAATTGATGGGCGAGTTGTCGGACATATTGCTTTTTCGCCTGTAACAATTTCCAACGGTGCAAAAGGCTGGTACGGCCTCGGCCCAGTTTCTGTATTGCCGGAGTATCAGAAGCAAGGCATTGGGAAATCACTTATCAACGAAGGGTTGTCTTTGCTGAAAGAGTTGGGCGGCCAAGGTTGCACTCTTGTGGGTGATCCGAACTACTATAGGCGGTTTGGTTTCCAGAATTATCCACAACTAGTTCATGAGGGAGTTCCGCAAGAAGTTTTCCTTTCCTTGACGTTTACCGAAAAGGTTCCACAAGGTATTGTTATGTTTCATGAAGGGTTCCTGGCAAATGGCTAACAAAGCAAATGCACTCGGACAGCAAAAAGTACCGCTCGTTCCTCGCTCTGCTTTTTTGCTGCCGGTGATTAGCAGCGAGATGCTACGCCACAGAGTTGCTATGCGGCGCCAAGCGCCGCCTATCAGCTAAATGGAGAGGAAAGAACCTCCGCATAATCGCACCGCTATCGCGGCGCATTATGCGAAGAACCTTCCGCTCATCTCGCGGCCCGTTGGCCTAAAATGGTCCTTGACCGTTTCGTTTATGATGGCTATACTTCGGATATACATAAGGAGGTGGTTAAATGCTTACAAAAATTCAGAAATGGGGAAATAGCCAAGGGCTTCGTCTTACAAAGAATCTGCTCGCAGATGCGCAGCTTGGAGTCGGCGATGAGGTGGATATCAGTGTAAAAGACGGCATTATGATTGTCACACCTGCCAAAAAGATGCGCGGCAAGCACAGTCTTAAGGATCTTGTCTCACGTATTCCTGAAAATTACCAAACCGGTGAAGTCGACTGGGGTGAGCCGGTTGGCAAGGAGGTCTGGTAAATGGCTGCTTATGTCCCCAAGCAAGGGGACATTATCGCGATCACATTTGATCCAAAATCCGGTCATGAGCAGAAGGGGCGGCGCCCTGCTTTGGTTGTCAGCAAGGACTTGTTCAATCGAAGCACAGGTTTGGCTATTGTATGCCCTGTTAGGAACACAGAGCGTGGATTCCCCCTTCACGTCCCTATCCCGAAAAACAGTAAGCTGACAGGTTTCATTATGGTTGAGCAAGTTAAATCTGTTGATTTCCTCGCTCGTCGTGCCAAGCGAATCGAACACGGCAATGATGAGTTGCTCTCTGAAGTGCTGTCCATACTGGATGCCTGCATTTATTAGCCGGCCAACAACAGTTTGCAGAAGACCGCCAGGGCCGTGCCGATTTTGGAAAACATCGTTTGATTGTAAGTTTTTGCATTTCAAGGAATATTTTGCCTAAAGCCGGCTGCTGCTGAAACTGAGCGTTCGGCTATAGGATAAGAAATGAAAAAAATAGAAGAAAATTATCAACGTATAACAGATGATAGACGATTGTTCGATATTCGCTTCTGGCAATCCCAAGGAGATCTTGCCATTTTCGAGGCAGTAACGGAAATGCTAAATGATTATTTTTTAATTCGAGGAAAAAATGCTGACGAGTCCAGACTTCAGAGAACTATTGAAAATTTTCGAAAAGCATAAAATTCGCTATCTCATAGTAGGCGGATACGCGGTTATGAAATATAGTGAACCACGTTTCACGAAAGACATTGATGTGTTTATAGCGACTGATCAAGATAATGCAGAAGGTGTGTATTCGGCCTTAAAAGAATTTGGTGCACCACTGGAAAATCTTACTTCAGATGACTTCACACATAAAGGATATTTCTATCAGATGGGAAGGCCCCCTTTGAGAATCGATATTATGATGTCGATCCCAGGAATCGAGTTCGATGAGGTTTGGAAAAATCGTGAAGTGGTTCAACTGGATGATCTTAAAATTCTATTCATTTCGCGATCTGACCTTATCCGAGCAAAGGAAGCAAGCGGAAGGCCGCAAGATAAAATCGATATTGAAAAACTCAAGGAAGCCGAACAGTTGGATATACTTGACAAGAAATAGCGCGCCGCTTCGCTTTGCTCTATTTCTTGCAAGTGATCCATGACGTTGGGGCTAAAAGAATGGATCAGTAGTGATATCGCAATTGGGCGATATGAATT
>CAZDAB010000463.1:0-3093 GCA_964502855.1 uncultured Desulfobacteraceae bacterium
CCCGCATATGCCATAAGGCACGCCACAAAATTCCAGGGTTTCAGAGGGAAAAATAGAAAAACCCACTCCGCCCAGACAAATCGGTGCTGGTGTTACTCTTTTAATTTCCTCCAGAACCGGTATGATTCGTTGAAGAGAAAAATCCCGGCTGGCAAAATAAGAATCGTCTATGTTACGAACCGTAACCCCGACCAGGATCGGTTTTTCTGTCAAAACCTGCGCGAGTTTTCTACTCCAATCCGGCTGAACGGAACAATCAACCAGATCAACTGCTATTCCGGCCTGTTCACATGCGCTCCCCAGATAGTCCAGAGAGACCGGAGTCACCGGCGGTTTCATGGGATTGGGATTAACAAGGACAATTCGCATAAGCATATCCAAAAACCATGCATCAAATTCATACGCGTAATAAAATTAATATGCCATACCCTGTCACATCGTAAATAATATTTAATCCAATTACATTGGAACCTCAAGTTTTTTCTTGTGATTCCGTCACTGGTTTAGGTTTATAATGGCTTGCACGGATTGTTTGCCCCCAAGATCCGAATTTGATGTTCTATGTATGATTATACTTTCTGTCTTTTCCTGTTTGTTGTTCTTCTCCATTTTTCCCTCCATAAAACAAAAATTTGTCTAAATTCATTACTAATTAATATTATACTATTTTAATAATGTTATTTTTATATATATTATTTATATTGACATCATAAAAATAATTATTATTTTGATTAAAAAAAACAAATATAATTATACGGAGGAATAAAAAATGAGCAAAATAATAGGAATAGATCTTGGCACAACCAATTCATGCCTTTCGATCATGGAAGGCGACGAGGCCAAAGTAATCACGAACAGAGAAGGCGGTCGAACCACACCTTCCATAGTCGCCGTATCTGACAAAGGGGAAAGATTGGTGGGGCAAATTGCCAAAAGGCAGGCCATTACCAATCCTGAGAATACAGTCTTTGGCGTCAAGCGACTTATTGGACGAAAATATGATTCACCCGAGGTGCAAAAGGACCTAAAGATTCTTCCTTACAGAATCGAAAAAGCAAGTAATAATGATGTTCGTATTAATATTCGGGGCAAGCAGTATAGCCCGGCGGAAATTTCATCTTTTATCCTGGCAGATATCAAGAAATCCGCGGAAGAATATTTGGGTGAAACCGTAAGCGATGCAGTGATTACCGTACCGGCCTATTTTAGCGACAGCCAGAGACAGGCCACCAAGGATGCGGGGAAAATAGCGGGTCTTAATGTATTAAGGATCATCAATGAACCCACGGCGGCATCTCTTGCCTATGGTATGGATAAGAAATCAGAAGAAAAGATTGTCGTATTCGACCTGGGCGGCGGTACATTTGACGTTTCCATCCTTGATATCGGGGACGGTGTTTTTGAAGTCAAGGCCACCAACGGAGATACCCATCTGGGCGGTGAGGATTTCGATCTGAGGCTGATCGATTATCTGGCCGATGAATTTAAAAAGGACCAGGGAATTGATTTAAGAAGGGATACCATGGCCCTGCAGCGACTCAAAGAAGCTGCTGAAAAGGCTAAAATGGAACTGTCCACTTCCATGGAAACCCATGTGAATTTACCGTTTATCACCGCCGATGCCGGAGGTCCAAAGCATTTGAATATAAAGATTACCCGGGCCAAACTGGAATCTCTGGTCAGTGATCTTTTGGACAAGATTGAGGGGCCCTGCAACATGGCCCTGAAGGACGCCGGCCTGTCACGCAGTGATGTGAATGAAATCATCCTGGTGGGCGGCATGACACGCATGCCGGCGGTGTATGAGCGCGTCAAGAAGATTTTTGGCAAAGAACCGAATAAAGGGGTGAACCCGGATGAGGTTGTGGCTCTTGGTGCGGCCATTCAGGGCGCCGTTTTGAAAGGGAACGTTAAAGATGTTCTGCTCCTTGACGTTACCCCGCTTTCCCTAGGTATCGAAACCCTGGGAGGAGTGATGACCCGGCTGATTGAAAAAAATACCACCATTCCCACCAAAAAGAGACAGATTTTTTCAACTGCTGAAGATAACCAGCCGGCAGTTTCAATTCACGTGCTTCAGGGAGAGCGCGAAATGGCTTCAGGAAACAAGACCCTGGGGCGATTTGAACTGGTAGGCATTCCTCCCGCCCCCAGAGGCATGCCGCAGATTGAAGTAACCTTTGACATCGATGCCAATGGTATCGTGGAAGTCTCGGCCAAGGATCAGTCCACCGGCAAACAGCAGTCCATCCGGATCACGGCTTCTTCGGGCTTGTCCCAGGAAGAAATCGACCGGCTGGTCAGAGATGCGGAACTTCATGCGGATGAGGATAGAAATAAAAAGGAACTCGTGAATGCACGTAATACGGCGGATGCATTGATTTATACAACTGAAAAATCCATAAGGGAACTTGGCGATAAGATAGACAGTGCGACCCTGGCCGAGGTTGAGGGAGCGTTAAACGACCTTAAACGGGTGATAGAAAGCGACGAAGATACCGCTCAGATCAAGCGTCTGACTGAGGTGCTGACACAGGCGTCACATAAGCTGGCAGCTTCCATGTACCAGCAGGCCTCCCCTTCCGGAGCGCATCAGGGTGAAAGCGCAACCCAGAGCACATGGGGTCCGGCTTCTTCCGGTTCGGATGATGATGTGGTCGACGCGGAATACCAGGAAGTCGCGTAACCTGTCAGGTCTGATAGTCAATCTGGCGGTGATATCACTAATTCCACCGCCAGATTAACCCAATATACGGTTCTCTGATAAGAAATTCAATTTTAACAAAAAGCTATCTTAAACATTACGCTGTTATTCAAGATATAACGCTGTCGTAACTATCCAAATCCTAGATCGAAAAGGACGTGATTTATATGCACAGCGTAAAATATTGTTTGCCGGGTTTTTATATTGATTAATACGGCAATTTTGATTATTGTTTTCTTTGAAGTGTTTATCGCTTTATTAGCGGCGTTAATTGCGACACGATGTCGCTTAATTGAATGTATTAACAGGTGGTTATACCATCTGAAGAGTACCTGGCATGTTCCTGCCGGTCCCTACGTGGGCGTGCTGCCGTTGCGCTGATGACGGGG
>CAZDAB010000464.1:0-3084 GCA_964502855.1 uncultured Desulfobacteraceae bacterium
ACGGCACTTGAATGTTTCTGTAAGATATCTCGTTAGCTGGAAAGGACGCCACACACACACAACCGGATATATCGATCTTTTCAACAACAGTTTTCAGGGAAGCAGCCAAAACCGTTTCCATATATATATGGTCCGATATCGGAATATGGACATGGGCTTCTATGTCTGTCTCCTTGATACCACTTCTTAATACAACCGCGGATACGGCATCATGTCGAATATCGAGACCGAGGATTTTTCTGCTCATTGAATTTCCTAATTTGAAATAATTGTAATTATAGTAGGTTATGATCGTTTTGTCAAGATGTGATCTTTCTTCTACCATATCTAATAGGATGTAAAACTTAATAATACAGGAATTTCATTCTGTTTCCCAACTCAAAACCCTGCATTCCCATTTCCCGGTTTTTTTGTTTTGTTCCCTTTTTACAATCGCTGTTATTTTCATTTTTATTTCATGTAATGTCGCAAGCGACTCGATTCGAAAAAAATCACTGGTGGTTGTGATAATCTTGGGATCGATTTCAACATCACTCAAACCCGGCACTTTTTTATACCAGGTGGTACTGGAAAGATTATGGATGTATTCCGAGTCCGAAGTCTCCAGGCGATAGTCGTATATGGCCTGTGCAAGCTCCGGGTTCTCCGAAGGGAGAATCGAAGCAAGTACCGGAAGATCTGCGGTATTGATGTTTATTTTTCCTTCATACGTAAATTTATTGTTGTCCGTTTCTCTTATACCAAAGACCGTCATGTAGCGGGAAATCCCGGACACCCCCCCTGCAAGCTGCAAGAATTCCGTTGTGATACCTTTTATAAGAGCAAGTTCGCCAATGTGGATGAGCGGGCCGTTTCGGCAGACATAGGGGGGATCAAGCTCCTGGTAATAGTCTGATTCCGCCCCACTTAGCCCGGTAATCGCCTCATCATCTCCGGAATCTATCCAGTCTTTTACTGAGTTTATGATCGTGTCCGGATCGAGGTCTTCAAGCGATTCATTTTGAGAAATTAAAAGATATAAAAATCGATGCCACATATCCCTCTGGGGTTCATTAAAGATGTGGCCTTCAGGATATATAACAAGGCTGTTAATCTGAATTTTTCCGAGTTCGTCAGTTATGCTTAACTCAACGGCCCCATCTTCAAAGGGCATACCTTGAAGGAGTTCGCTGATTTTTTCGGAATTGGCCCAGTCTTCCTGGATCGAATCGATATCGGAATTGTTTTTATCCTTTATCAGCATGGCTTTTGCTATATCTATACCGGATGACGCCATATGCGAAAGGGTAATACGATCCCGGCTTGCGGCCGCGGAAAAGACGACGGACCGGGTCTTCCTGTTCATTTCAAGGGCAACCGCAATCAATATTGTAATTATCGTCACGGTAACAAGAAGGGCAATGCCTCGATTGTTTCTTAAAATTTTATCAGGCATAAATCTCTTTTTTCTATTCTTTTTTCATTCGATAGACCGGCAGTGTTACCATGGTTTCGAACCATAGGGAATCCGTACCGCCGGTTAACTCGAGTTTTATACCGATCGCCGCTGGGGTTGCATATCCGAAGTCCTCTGCGTCGGAATCCCATAAATCGTATTCTGTCCCTTCCTGATCATAATATTTGAATGACAGCGATTTAAGGTTTTCGCACAATAAGGGGTCACCCGAATTTTCTTCAAATTCTTCATAAGGGTAGAGGTTGTCTGCACGTCTCAGCAAATAATTGTCGTCGTCCGTGGCCTGAACATAGTAGACGATCTCCGCGATGTGGCTTTCTGTTTTTCCCCCGAAGGATACATGTGCCGTTGAAGTAAACCTGAGTTTCGGAAAGGATATATTTTGAACATTATTCGTGTCTCCAACGATTCGATAAGGGTCCGGCGAGCCGTTAAAATCCGGAGAAGCATATTGCGGAGGCAAAGACAGATGGATGGACTCAAGGTCAAAAATCATCCGGTTCAGGCAGTTTCTTGCCATTTCATAAGAGGTAACCCCCTGATTAATTTCCTCGGCACCGGTGAATACTGAATTATATGAACCAAATATTGTTGTAACAAGGATCGTAAAAATAAAAATCGCAATCAAAATCTCAAGCAGAGTAAAACCGCTATCGGGTTGCGAGCTTCGGGTTAATGGCGTTATGCTGTTTTTTCCTGACTTTTGATGCATTCCCAAGTCGATTACTCCTGCATAAATCTATAGGTTCTTAGGCTGTATGTAAATTCATCGCTGTTAAAAGATACGTTAACATCAATTTTTTTTAGATTTTTAGCAATATTTCCAAGCAGTTCCGACTCAATATCCTCTATGACGACATTCCATCTGTAACCCGGAAATTCATCCCCGAAATCTCCTGAATTGTCCGTCTGTTCCCCCGGATTTTCTATTTCAATTTCAGCTATTTTTAATTGGGCCAGCAGGGGCGCGGTTGCATAAAACCTTGCCTCGTGGTTCATGGAGATGGTTTGAGCCTGCATTTTATATACACTAACCAGAACAATGGCGATTATGGAAAGGGCCGCCATGATTTCAAGGAGCGTAAAACCACAATCATGGTGCAAGTCCCGAGTTGCCGTCGTCTGTCCTCCGTCCTCTGCCTTCCGCATTCTGCCTTCTAACCTTTGTTTATTCTTTTTTCAATCTTCAAATTCTATATATTTATTATATAAACGGACACGAGATAGAAAAGGTTCGATAAGAAAAGAGAGTACCTCATTATCGTTATTTGAGATATGGATAATTGCCTTATCTGAGTATCCTTTTTTATAAAAATAAATATCCGCCTGGCCAGCTGAGATTTTCTCTTTATCCGGATATTCTACATCAAGCAATTTTATATCGTCAGACAACTCGTAGCCGCCCGCCTCCGCAGACTGAATCTCTTCCGGTGACATAATTTCGCTAGTTACCCACAGTCTGTTTGAATCCAAACTCAGGTGCAAAACATAACGTTTTTGATCATGAACCGCCTTTTCTTTTAAATCATGTACTTGCAGCATAATCCATCGTGACGCTTTTTTGGTATGGTCTGACAGAACATCAACCTGAAATCGCGGAACGGCAAAAAAAAGCATAAGGCTGATCA
>CAZDAB010000465.1:0-3078 GCA_964502855.1 uncultured Desulfobacteraceae bacterium
TATCCCCCCCTTTTTACCGTGTCTTTATCAATCAGTGTAAGAAGCGGTGACCGGTTCATAATCGCAACATCATGATCAGCTTCACATAATTTATTCGCATGATACATCCGATCAGTTTGATTATCGTCATAAACATATATTTTATCCATTTCACCTCCTATTCTTGCGTGTCTTTCGCCAATCCAAAGCCATCAAGCTAAGGGCTCGCTCAAAAAGCGACCCGATGAAAACATGTTAGGTTTTGTGTAATAAATGAAATTTCTCAACAAATTATTTAATAGCGGCTTTATTAATTTTGTCCATAGGCGAAGGGCTTCATTTTTTGTGAGGAAATTTCCCGATAGGGAATTTCCCCCACACCAAAGGGGAATATTCCCGATAGGATAGGACATGAATGAGGAGTTTAGATAAGCTCAAATACTCCATCTATGATGCCAGAACACCGATAATGGTAAACTTCCTAAATTTTTTAGACACCGCAGGGCAGAAACAGAGACTGTGGGAAGAAAGTGGTGGTTTGCCATATGGTTGAGCAGTTTAATAATCCGTGCAAGAAATTTCTTGTACGGAAATATTTAAGAGAAAATCATGAACAATTATCTGAATCGTATGCTGCGCGCAGCCAAACTGGATCCCGGTTTGTACGATGAGGTTGAAGCTTATAGCATGGCCATGGGCCAAGCCATGGGAGTTGTTTTGCTCTCAAAAAAACAAATTCTTTATTGCTCCCCCCATACCCACCTCGCCGGGAGGGAAGGAACTTTCCAGGAGTCATATGCTCATGAATACATTAGCCGTTTTTAAACAGATCATGACCGAATTTGCCGAGTCCACCGGACTTTCAAAATCTGAAAACTCTCCGAGGCGGTACCTGTGGAAGGATGCTTTTGCGGTGTGTAATTTCCTTGAGCTTTACCATCGGACGGGAGATGAAAACCGGCGGCGGTCGGCTTTGCATCTGGTCGATCAGGTTCATTACATATTGGGACGCCACCGTAAAGCTTCAAAAGAAAAAGCTCTATAAAAACTTCCTGCGGTTAACTCCCCTTACCCGGTTTTTGAGCCAGAAAGTGACACACCGCTGGTCCATAGCGTTGTTCACACAGAATGCGCTCGTCTTTTTCCTTAACGTATCCCTTTTCTCCGATGATGGGATGAAATTTCAATTGAGGCGAATATTTACTATTGGGAACACTTCGGCCCAAAGCTTCGGCCATGGCCCGCAGATGATGGGGAGCCGTTCCGCAGCAACCTCCAATGTAATTGATGCCCATCGCTTGAGCCTTGCATGCATAGTCAGCCATCTCAATTCGGGTGAGAACAAATGGATCCATTTCGAGAGGAAAAGCAAGATGCCCTTGGTATTTTTGGATTTGAAAATAGGGGGCTTCCTCGGAACATCGGTAGGCCACAGGCTGTGTCGCCACGAAACCGGACACAGCCTGGCGTACTCTGGCGGAAAGAGGAAGCATGCGCTCTGGATCCCGAAAACAATTAATGCCCACGATTTCTGCCCCGGCTTCTTCAAGCTCCTTGAAGGCATCTTCCAAAATCACGCCATCTCCTGTGCTGTCTTGATATTTAAACCCAAGGGTGATCATAGCAGGCTTTCCGATTGCCTGAATGGCTTCCAGAGCAATTTTGGCTTCACCCAGATATTCAAGAGTTTCAGCAATGAAAAAATCGATGCCATACGGCAACTGATATTCAATTTGCTGATCGAATTGACGACGGGTTTCTTTATGGGTCCCTGGATCGTCAGGATCATAGACCCAGGTGTTGGCCAAATTCCCGGCCACCAAACAACCGTATTCGTCCGCCACCTCGTGGGCAATGTGTACGGCGGCCGAGTTGATCTCAGCCAACATTCCCTGCTTGCCGATCTGTTTTAACTTGTCTTCATGGGCATAGTAGGTCAAGGCTTGGAGCACCTGTGCTCCAGACCGCGCAAAATCCGTTTGGAGCTGTTTCAGAGCTTCTGGATGCTCGATGGAAACCTCCGGCATGAATGGTCCGGCGCTCACATATCCTCTGCGCTCCAACTCAAACAAAGCTCCCCCATCCCCCAGAACAATATTTTCTTTTAGCCATTGTAAAATCATTGGTCTTCCCCTCCTCTACTCTGATACTCCTCGGCCAGACGGCGGTCCCTCATTGTCGCTGGTGCGAATGCCCCGGTAATGTCATGCCGACTTTTTTGATTTTCACCTATGCTAATTTTTCTTTTCTTTTCCTGCTGCTCTATTCAACAGTGGTCGAAATACACCCTATCGCATCTTCGGCCGTCCAGTGAGAATAGACGATTACCCCCGCACTGATAAGCTATAAGCTGTAACATGAGCACTAACCCGCCCAAGAAGCTCACTGGTTTTCCGATTAATGCTTTCATGGATACAGTTCGCCTTATAAATTTTCATGCAAAATTCGGGTCATAACCCAGCAGAATAGGCGTGGGAATGTTGAGGCCTTCCCGCCGTAATAGAACATATTCACTTTCTTTTGCCACAAAAAGCACATATTTTATAATTAAGGAAGTAAGGTTATATTTAGAGATAATTCCATCCAGCGACACTGCCGCATAGGCAACGACAACCATAGCAACGCCCGACTCAAACAGCCGGGTGTAATGTTCGATTATTAATGAACTCACCCGACCGTCTGGACGGGCATTGTCGGTTTAGGCTGTTGTTTTAATAAGAATCGGTAAGCTCTATGCCTTAAGGTTCATATATAAACGGTTCGCCGAGTTCTTTGATAGCAAAGTTATAGAAGGCTTGATGGCCATTGTAATCGAGGACCCGTAAGTCATCTGTTTGCTTAAGATCTCCCAAAATTACGTTAAAATGCATTCCATATTTTTCTTTCACCTCATCTATAGGAATTTCATAAGCGAGAAACTTCTGTATTCCCTTTGCCTTTAGTTTCTCAATAAGCATTGAATCAGTGATAGAATCAAACGATGTCAAGACAACAATAGGCCCTGAGCCTGTAAAAAAAAGACCTGCTTTCATAATAAACTCCTTTCTTTTGTTTAAAATCAGATAACATTTCCAACTAAAGACTTAAAAGAATCAACTT
>CAZDAB010000466.1:0-3076 GCA_964502855.1 uncultured Desulfobacteraceae bacterium
AGTGGTTAACTTTTAAACCGGTGCTTTTGGTAAACTTCCTGACCGTTGATTACATAATAATCCTATTTTCTATGTTTGGGGAGTGTTTTAAGCGTTTAAGATAAGGTTTGCACTCGCCTGAGAGAAGCCAGTTAATATTTACCTTAGGAATATAACGTTCGTGCAGAAAGTGCTTGACGTTTAATATTCAAAATGAAAGTTACAGGTTATGCCAAGATTAGCAATAAATGGGGTCACCCATGATCATTTATTAAAATAGTATAAAATACAGCAAACTTATAAGAGCCGGGAGATTAAATGTCTCTTGATCAATACCTCAAAAGCTTTTCCCGCCTGCGGACATACAAAGACCGTAAAAAGTGGTTTGCCCTGACCACCTATCAAGCGCCTCACAAACCCTTTCTCTTGCTGTCCATCCCAAACAACATATCAAAAAATCTCTAATCCATTATTTTTCTTGACCATACAAGCACATTGGTGTATCTATCCACTTGAATTGAAAGCTGATTCTTACGATCTAATTATTCTCTAATCTGATTCTTGATCGAGTATAGGATTTTCCATAACCAGCACCGAAAATTTCCTCTGAAGCTGATTCAGCAGCATAGTTACCGTTAACCATCTGGCAACAATGAGTTATTTACTTTGAAAGGAGGTTATATCATGGCAAATATATGATTGGGGTCAAAGCCTGAATTGTATGATTGGGGTCAAAGCCTGAATTGTGAATTAAAAAAAATAACGGCGTCAGGTAACAGTTAAATAGTCTTCGAATTAAACGTCATAAATCTTCATTCTTGACAAATTACAATGATGCTAAAAAATTACCTTCACAAATTAACAAATCTAAGAACGGATAAAAATCGTAATAGGTATCCTGCCTACACCTTACACCGTGCGCCCCACAAACCGTTTCTTCTCCTGTCTATTATGGACCTGATTGCACAGGGATTAATCACCAAAAACTTTATCGAGCCCAGCTTTGAACTCGTCGAGACTTTTAACGGCTATTGGAACAGCATTATGCCGCTGGGCTCAAAAACGAGCATGGCATATCCCTACCCTCGCCTTAAGACCGATGGTTTCTGGCACCTGATTCCGAATCCGAGGTTTGAAAATCAAATCAACATTAACTTCAGTTCGATGACAAAATTGCGTGAGGTGTGTGCCGGCGCCCGAATGGATGAAGAACTTTTCCGGATGATGTGCAAACCGGAAACGCGGGAGCAGTTACGGGCGGCTCTGATTGAAACTTATTTTGCTCCTGAGATACGTACCAAGGTTTTAGAGCAGGGCTATTTAAACTATGCTGCGTATCAATACAGCGAAAAACTGCTCGAAGTGGCTGAATGGAAAAAAGATTTCGGCGAAACAACAGATGAATCCGACTGGCAGAAGAAGATTCGGGACAGCGGGTTCCGCAGAACCATTGTTACCCTGTACCGGCATCGCTGCGCCCTGTGCGGCATTCGCATGCTTACACCCGAGGGCCACACCGTGGTCGAAGCCGCCCACATCAAACCATGGAAAGACAGCTTTGATGACCGGCCTACTAACGGATTGGCGCTTTGTAAGCTCTGCCACTGGTCTTTTGATAAAGGACTCATGAGCGTGAGCAAAAAATATCAGGTTTTGGTCTCGAAACGCGTGATGGTGGAGCAAAACTTTCCCGGCCATATCCTTACGTTGACCGATCGACCCATCTTTACACCGGAAAAAGAAAGCTTCTGGCCGGAGCAGGACAACCTTCACTGGCACCGGAGAAATACATTTCGCAGGTGATGGAGTGTAAATCATGATTCATCCAATATGTGAGACCTTTGAAAAACGCCCCTTTTTGCTCAATTTCTGCGTCAGGCTCAAATTTTAATCCTCGAAATACTCAATGTATTCCTGTGGTTAAAATTATCGCCTTTCTTGAACTTAAACAAAAATTGACATTTTTCAAAGACCTCTATGTTTGGCATTTACAGAGGAGCAACTCCGATCTCATTTTGCTGATGTTAGGAAAAATGGTAACTGTTCAGATTCATTGGGTAAACATATCCGATATTATAAAAACAGTTTGGCAAATTATGTAAATTGTCCACAAGCCAAATAAAGGAGGAAAAGATGAATAAAAAGATTAGGTTAAGGCTGGTAATCGTTTTGGGGATCTTTATCTCATTGATAGGTTTCTCGGGTATGGCCCTGGCCGCTGAATTTTCAGCGGATCTCATCATTGATAACCCACAGGGAAAGTTTACAGGCAAGGTTTATGTCAAAGCAGACAAGATACGACAAGAATTTTTGAAACAAGATATGAAACAGGTGATAATCTTACGATTGGATAAAGGGGTTACATGGAGTCTAATGCCGGAGGATAAGATGTACATGGAAATGTCGGGTATCGGAAAGGAAGCGACTGACCCTGAAATAGAGAAAAAAATTAAAGATATGGCCGAAAAAAAATCTTTAGGAAAAGAAAAGATCAGCGGGTATGTTTGTGAGAAATATCAGTATATCTATCATGATAAATCTTTAGGTGTTTTGACCCAGTGGTTTTCGAAAAGGCTCAACTACCCCATCAAAACAGAGTATAAGGCAGCATCATATCATATGCTTACAGAGTACAAAAACATAAAAGAGGGAAGGATTGCAGATTCTCTATTTGAGATTCCTTCAGGCTATCAGAAGATGCAACTGCCGATGATGCCTGGAATGTCTTCATAGAAAACATCAGGGTCTTCTGTCATATCCTTTGAGACGTTGCAGCTTTTTCTTTCTCCTAATATTAGGACGCCGGATAGATATTAAAACACTTGCCGAGAAAGTGTCTGAAAAGTACAATGTTTCTATCGGCGAACTTCGGTCAGGGGGACGAAGAAGAGCAGTAGTGAAAGCCAGGCGTGCAATGTCGTGGATTGGCGTCAGGGAACTCGGTTATTCCGGGGATAAAGGGACCAAAAGGAAAACCCGAAATTCGTCGCTCAGAACCCGCAACCCTGGTCAATGTGAGGTGCCATGATTCGACCCTGTAACACCAGCGACTTTGAAACCATGTATTCGATCATCAACGATGCCGCAGAAGCTTACC
>CAZDAB010000467.1:0-3073 GCA_964502855.1 uncultured Desulfobacteraceae bacterium
ACTGGACCATTCCCGGAGGATCAGTTGAGTTGGGCGAAACCCTTCAGGAAGCAGCGGAACGGGAAATATGGGAAGAGACCGGCCTGACTATAAAGGCCGGAGAGCCTGTATATACTTTTGACGTAATTAAACGTGACCCAAAAGGGGCAATCCTATTTCACTATGTTATTGTGGACCTGGCGGCCGATTATGTGTGCGGAGACCTCCGACCGGGTGATGATGCGACTGATGTATGCTGGGCCTCATCCGGGGACATCAAAACCCTGAAGGTCAGCGCTGCCACATATAAGCTGTTAAAGCAATTCTACAAGTCCAAGTGGATATAGATCAAAACCGTTGGTTATTGAAGAACCCATTTCTGAACAAATAAAATGATTGAATTCATTATGTTATACAATTTAGTTCACTTCAAACTTTAAGAAATTCACTTTAAAGGGAGATAACAATTATGGGCACCAACAATATTGTTTTTTTGGAAAATCTGGAATGGTTCGATGATACCGGCAAAGAACTTGTTCATCGACTCCCTCAGAAAGGTTCCGGGGAAATCAAATACGGGGCTCAGCTTACGGTAAGGGAAAGCCAGGCAGGCGTCTTTTTTTATCAGGGTAAGGCTATTGACGCTTTTGGGCCGGGACGGCACACCCTTAAAACAGCAAACATTCCCATTTTAACAAAAATTCTCAGCCTGCCATGGGGACTTACCAGCCCGCTTAGGGCGGAAGTCTATTTCGTAAATATAAAGGTATTCACAAACCTCAAATGGGGAACCCGCGACCCTGTGGCCTTTAAGGATTCCGAACTGGGTCTCATCAGGCTCAGGGCTTTTGGAGTCTTTAACCTTCAGGTCATGCAACCGGTGTTGTTTGTAAACAACCTTGTTGGCACCCAGGGCATGTATACCACCCGGGAAATTGAAGAATATCTTAATCGTGTTATCGTCTCAAGGTTCAACGATTACATGGGAGAGACAATCGACTCGATCCTGAATCTTCCTGCAAGATACGAAGAGCTGTCCGAGGGTATGGTCAAACGTCTCCAGAAGGATTTCAGCAACTTCGGTCTTGGACTCACCCATTTATATGTCAATGCCATCACCCCCCCGCCCGAGGTTCAGCAGGCCATAGACGACCGGAGCCGTATGGGTGTTTTCAAGGATATGAATAAACTCATGCAGATGAAAGCGGCCATGGCCATGGAAAAAGCTTCGGAAGCCGAGGGTGGCGCCGGTCCCGGGATGGGCATGGGATTAGGATTGATGATGCCGGCCATGTTTTCCCAATACTTTTCCGGAGCACAGCTCCAATCCCGGCAACCCGGCACCCGGCAAGAGATTTCATGCCCGGATTGTAACAAAACAATTCCCCCGGATGCAAAATTCTGCCCGTTTTGCGGTCACCAGCAACTTGTTTTTAAACAGTGTACAAAATGCGGAAAAAACCTGACACCCAGCGCAAAGTTCTGCTCACGTTGCGGTCATCCCACAGAAGAGAAGCCAAAGCCGAAGCTTTGCTCAAAATGTGGCAGCGAGAACGTTGCGGGATCGACATTTTGTAACCAGTGCGGGGAGAAGCTTTAAGTGCAAGCAAGTTACATTTCCGGAACATTTAATTTATACCTGAATCAACAATATTTTCAATAAGATAACATGTTGTAGTTATTGTATTTCTTTTGAGATGTCATTGACTTTCATTCAGAAAAATGTCTGACATATTGATCGAACATCAATGCCCGCAGTGCGGAGCACCGGCTATTCTGAAAGAAACAGATCGACTCTTTGCCTGCGAGTTCTGCCGGGTAAAATCCTATCTGTTTCAAAAGGATTTTTTTCGCTATATGCTTCCCAACTCCGCTCCGAAAAACAAAGATCTATTGTTTTTTCCCTATTGGAGATTTAAAGGGATGATTTTTTCCTGTGTGGAAGACGGAATAAAGCACAGGTTTATAGATTTCAGTCACCAGGCCGTGGAATCCAGTTATTTTCCAATTTCCGTGGGACTGCGCAGTCAGGCACTTAAGCTTAATTTTGTTACCCCGGAGAGCAAGGGATATTTTCTGAAGCCGACCCAGCCCTTTAAAAACGTGATGAATATTTTTAATCACCGTTACAGCATTTCTTTACCGAATCCCGTTTTTCACCAGTCACATATTGGTGAAACGCTCAGTCTTATTTATTCTCCTTTTTATGCAAATGATAAAATATTTGACGCCATATTGAACAAGCCGGTTTCTCCGGTACTGCCGGATGATTTTGACGCGACGCTTCTTCAGGGCGGATGTCCCGACGGCCGCATTAATTTTATCCCGACGCTCTGTCCGGATTGCGGATGGGATTTAGAAGGCCGGCGAGATGCTCTGGTTCTGAACTGCAAGAACTGCGATTCGGTCTGGAGGCCAACTGCAAATGGATTCAAAAAGCTGAAATTCGCAATCCTGCCGGCAAAAGAGGAAAATATTATTTATCTCCCATTCTGGCGTATAAAGGCGGATGTAACCGGGATAACGCTCAATTCGTATGCGGATCTGGTCAGGATTGCCAATATACCGAAAGCGATTCAGAAAAAATGGGAAGATGTGGAATTTCGTTTTTGGGCCCTGGCGTTCAAGGTCAGACCTCAGGTTTTCCTACGTCTTGCTCGCAATATAACCATTGCACAACCACAGGGAAAACTGGTCAGGGAATTGCCGGACACCCGACTCCATCCCGTAACGTTACCGATTGAGGAAGCCATTGAAAGCCTTACCGTAAACCTGGCCGGTTTTATGAAACCCCAAAAAGACCTTTTCCCAATACTCCGGGATATTACTATAAAACCGAAAAGTTATCTGCTCGTCTATATACCATTCATTGAACAACATCATGAGTTTGTCCATCCCGAGTTTCATCTTAGCATTAACAAAAATCAGCTGGAGCTTGCATCAAATCTGTGATGATTAGGATGATTACAGAAGCGAATTACATATGTTCTGAAGTTCTACCGCATTATTTGAAAAAATCCATTCTATTCCCCTGTTGATCTCACGGGATAAACAATTTTTAGAACCAATATATCCTGTTCCAATGCGTTGGTTT
>CAZDAB010000468.1:0-3067 GCA_964502855.1 uncultured Desulfobacteraceae bacterium
ATAACGCGATTAGATGAAGGCCTTGTTATGTCGATAAACGCGTCTTGGGGTGAAGGAAAGACATCTTTTGTAAAAATGTGGGCGGCATTCCTCCGCCAAAAGGGCTCGAAATGCATTTATTTTGATGCTTTTTCTCAAGATTACCTTGATGATGCTTTTATTGCTATTGCAAGTGAGATATCTTCGTTGGTTGATGCTGAATTCGAAGAAAATCAAACACCAAAAACAAGACTTAGAGAATTCAAGAAAAAAGCTTCGAAGGCAGGTGTAAAGCTACTTTTTTGGGGAGCTAAAGTTGGCGTTAAAGCTGCAACTTTGGGCGCAATAAAAGAAACTGACATTGAAGAACTGAAAGAAATTAAAAAGATTTTTGCTCAAGATGGATCTACTTTAATATCTGATGTTATTGAGAGCAAGCTCGATAACCACAAAGAAGATATAAAAACAATTGAAAGTTTTAAAACAGAGCTGGAAATTCTTGCAAATGAAATTAAAAGTGAAACTAATTACCCGCTAATATTTATAATTGATGAGTTTGACAGGTGTAAGCCTACCTATGCACTTGATCTTATCGAAAAAATAAAGCACTTTTTTTCAGTAAAAAACATTATTTTTGTTTTAGTAATGAACATGGCGCAACTAGAATGCTCTGTTAGGTGTCTATATGGAGAAGATATTGATGCTCTAACGTATTTACAAAAATTTATCAATATCGAATGCCAGCTGCCAAAAAACTCAGACAGACACACAAGCGACCAAAAGAAATATTGTAACTATCTTTATTCTGCACACCAACTAAACACATGGAGTGACAAAGAAGATCTTCAAGACTCAATGGCAACTTTTTCTGAGGTTTTGGGCCTATCCTTCAGAGATTTGGAAAAATGCTACTCAGGGTTGACTTTATATTATGCTTCGACAACTGAAAACACCCTTAGAATTCCTCCTATTATTGCTTTTTTGACCATATTAAAAATTAGATTTCCAGCAATATACAAAAAAATTAAAAACAATGAATTAGATTATGAAGAGCTTATTTCAAGACAGGAGCTAAGCGCGATATTCAAATCAAAGGAAGAAGAAAGCCTTATTGATTTCTTTACCAAATGGCTCAAGTTCCTATTAATTACTGAAGAACAGTTTAACAATTTAGAAGAAAAAGATGAGATAAGGAGTTTTAGTAAATCATTGTTCAGATATCGTATCAAAAGACAGAAAATCATAACTTCTTTTTGTGATAGCCTTGATTCCTTTCACTTGGCAACAGATACGTGATTTTTTGTCTAAGCGGGTAACCGGGGGATTTTCTCCCCCAGTCCCCACACCACCCGGCATGCGGGTCCGCACCGGGCGGTTCCCAGAGCCTGCCGGGCCGTAGCTGGGCAATCAATGATGCCCCTACCGTTCTTTGACAGAATGCAAGGGATCACCGGGATCGGAAAGATCAATGCCGCGCCGTCGGAGCACTCATCCGAACGGATTCATCGTGCGTGACGAGCACATTGGCTCCCTTACCTGCTCTGGGTTCGGCCCTTCACCCTGTCCTCCCGATTAGAGGAGGCATTTGGCTACTATGGCCTCGGCTGACTTCTGCTCGATCACCTCAAGGATTGCTCCAGGAGGCGCTCCTCGGCTCATGTGGTAGGGTCCTGTGGCTTATCCACACCTTTCGTTGTGGGCCTCAGTCAGGCTCCCAAACTGCAATGACACGAGCCGAATGCCCGTCGAGCAGATCTCCCCGGATAAGGACGTGAACTGTGGCGACACAACCGCAGCATTTACCCTATCTCCTGAATCCTGGGCTTTGGTATGTTGTGCTACCTTACCCGGAGACTGGGCCTTGTATGCTATTTCTGTTCGTCGGCTCATCGCTTTGCACTCCGGCTTCCTCCAGACGGTCCCTCGCGGTTCCGCCCTTGCCTTCGGCTAGTACTTTTGTTAATATGTTCAACACATTAACCGGATTCACATACAGGGGACTTTCACCCCATAAGTTCACGCCCATGCCGGGCGTACACCTTTCGCTTCACCTGACCGGTGTTCCGCTGCGCTTCACACCGTCAGGTGACTTCATCGTTAAGTTTCTGATATGATAAATATATAATATTTGGAGGATCAAAATGAGCAATGATTGGAATCAAATTATAAAGGCTCTTGAAAATCCGAAGTATAAGTGGAGAACGATAAAAGGTATCTCAAAAGAAACAGGGATTGATCCGGAAATAATAAAAAAAGAAATATATAACAATTTAGATTTAATAATAAAATCCTCTATTCCGTCAAAAGGTCGCGATGATTTATATACCTCCAGACCTCACTATCGTAAGAAATCCACAATATTTGAAAGAATAACAAGTTCTATAATAAACAGAGCGAGTACATGATATGGAGACTCTTATTTTATTAGCAGGTATTGGTGGGTTCATTTATAACATTCTCCAATTGATGGAACTAATAAAAGTCCCAAAAGAGCAACGACCTGATTTCAAAGACTGGTTGTATTGGTTACCATACATTGTCTGGCCCCTTTTGGGTGGGTTACTTGCATATGCTTACTTGGAGTCTGGTTTAACTTTCTCACCACTCATTGCTTTAAATGTTGGTCTCTCCGCACCATTAATTTTTAGGCAAATGATTAATTCAAATCCATTGAGTCCTGCAAATTTAGATCCTGGTGATGGTGCATGAAAACTTAACATTCTGCTGCAAGGGACCTCCAGGGGCTGCGCCCCTTCCGGCCCCTGAGCAGCGCGTTAGCCAACGACCATGACAGTAAAGGGGTCTGCCGTTGACTCTTAAAATCAGTTTTTTATTATAACATCACGGAAACCGGGGTCAGAGTCGTATTTTTAGATAAACCTACCCTGCCCCCGATTTTGTACGGCATGCGTAACGGACAGAAACAAAATTTTCCTAAATGGCCGATTTGTCATGAGTTGTACGAATGCCATTTCAATACTTGGGGGAGTTATGTATTTTCGTCTATCTGATGCAATAGTCATCAATTTGGGGAAAAGGAGGAACGTATGAAACGCGTATGGAGAGGGATCGGCAGTATCGTATCGAT
>CAZDAB010000469.1:0-3065 GCA_964502855.1 uncultured Desulfobacteraceae bacterium
CACCCTTAAGTGCCTTGCATATGAAAGCCTCCGACTCGTGCAAGATTCAGGTAATGCGTAAAGCTTCCCGGAAACTCGTTTAAGGCCTCGCATAAATTCTATCCTGAGATATCGGGATCGAATTCATAAGCCTTTTCATGGCAGCGTGTTTATGATATCAAGCCCATCAGTTTTACCCAGCCTGCCCCGTAAGTCCTTTTGAAAATACCGGGACAGGGCCGGCAGATCTTACCGGGGTAAAACTTTTTGCTATTTTACCAGGGCCATTATTCCCTCTAGGGCGTAGGCACTACCCTCCGGCCTGTAAGCCCTACGGGCTGGAAGCGCGGCTCTGGAGGCCAATTGGGCCTGCCCGTTCGTGCCTTCCAATGGCAGGCGGGGCAAAGTCCCTGAATTTTGATTGAGGGCCAATGAACGATAAACAGATCACCACCCTATCCAAAGAACTCGGCTTTAAGGAAATACAGATAAACGCCGTGGCAACCCTGTTAGAACAAGGCGCAACCATTCCCTTTATCGCACGCTACAGAAAGGAAGCCACGGGCAGCCTTGACGAGATTGCGGTCACTTCCATCAGGGACAGATTGAAATACATCGAGGAACTTGACGGCCGCAGGGAAACCATTCTCAACTCTCTCGAAAAACACGGCCATTTGACCGATGAACTGAAAGAGAGGGTGCAGGCCGCCCAAACCCTTTCCGTTCTGGAGGATATCTACCTGCCGTTTAGGCCCAAGCGCCGAACCAAAGCGACCGTTGCCAGGGAAAAAGGGCTTGAACCCCTTGCCATGGAACTTTTTGAACAAAAGGGAATAGACCCGGCAGAAGCTGCCGCAGCATTTATCGACCACCAAAATGAAGTTGACACGGTGGAAGATGCGCTTTCCGGTGCCCGGCATATTATTGCTGAAATCATTAACGAGGACCCGAATGCAAGGGTTGTGCTGCGGAATTTATATACCGGCAAGGCGGTTTTCAAAAGCCGGGTCGCATCCGGCATGGAGCAGGACGGCGCCAAGTACAAGGATTATTTCGACTGGGAGGAACCCGCGTCCGCCGCGCCGTCCCACCGGGTCCTTGCCATGCGCCGGGGGGAAAAAGAAGATATATTAAATTTGACCCTTGCCCCGCCCGAGGATGAGGCGGTTAAGGTTCTCGAAGGTCTGTTTGTCAAAGGAAACGGCCTGGATTCGGACCAGGTAAAAATGGCGGTGTACGACAGCTACAAAAGGCTTCTGTCACGCGCCATGGAAACGGAACTGCGCATCGCCACAAAAGAAAGAGCGGATACGGAAGCAATCAGGGTATTTGCGGACAACCTGCGCCAGCTGCTCCTGGCGCCCCCTCTTGGCGGCAAACGTGTGATGGGGATTGACCCCGGATTCAGAACCGGATGCAAGGTGGTCTGCCTGGACCGGCAGGGCAAGCTTCTTCACAATGATACGATTTACCCGCATCTGTCTGAAAAACAGGCTGAAAACGCCGGGAACACGGTAAAATCCTTATGCGAACGCTTCGATATTGAAGCCATTGCCGTGGGAAACGGGACCGGCGGCAGGGAGACAGAGGCGTTTTTGAAGCAGATGAATCTGGGGAAAAACATCTTGATTTTGCTGGTTAATGAAAGCGGGGCTTCGGTATACTCTGCCTCGGAAGCGGCTCGGGAAGAATTCCCTGACCATGATCTTACCGTACGAGGCGCAGTGTCCATTGGCAGACGGCTGATGGACCCCCTGGCGGAACTGGTAAAAATAGATCCCAAGTCAATCGGCGTGGGCCAGTACCAGCATGATGTGGACCCGTCTTCGTTGAAGGAAGCTCTGGATGATGTTGTGATTAGCTGTGTTAATGGTGTCGGCGTTGACGTCAACCGGGCCAGCATACAGCTTCTTACCTATGTTTCGGGTCTTGGCCCCGGGCTTGCAAAAAATATTGTGCAATACAGGGATGAAAACGGTGCATTTGCTTCCAGAGATGATTTAAGAAATGTCCCCCGTCTCGGGCCCAAGGCCTTCGAACAATCAAGCGGGTTTTTAAGGATAAAGAACGGCGCCAACCCGCTGGATGCAAGCGCTGTACACCCGGAAAGCTATGGGGTTGTATTTTCCATGGCCCACGATCTGGGATGCACGGTTTCCGATCTGATGAATGATGCACAACTTCGGCGTGAAATTGACATTTCAAATTATGTGACGGACCGTGTGGGCATTCCAACCCTGAAAGATATCATGGAAGAGCTGGCAAAACCCGGCCGTGATCCTCGGGATGTATTTGAATCCTTTGCCTTTGCAAGCGACATCGAGAAAATTGAGGATCTGGAATCCGGCCGGAAGCTGCCTGGAATTGTGACCAATGTTACCGCTTTCGGGGCATTTGTAGATATCGGGGTTCACCAGGACGGTCTTGTTCATATTAGCGAATTGTCGGACAATTTTGTCAAAGATCCCGCCCAAGTTGTAAAGGTTCACCAAAAGGTCATGGTCACCGTACTTGATGTTGACCTGGAAAGAAGCCGGATCAGCCTCTCCATGAAATCCAATCCCGGTGAAAAGCCGAAAATTCGCAGCAAAAAACAACGGACAAAACCGGAGCACCGGATCAGGGAAAAGAAAGCCGAGACAAAAAACACCCCGTTTAACACCCCCTTTGCGGACATTTTTAAACGCACGTCGTAATGCTTGGAACCCCTCTGGCGAACTCGAGTGATGAAAAATCCGGGATGGAAAAATAAATTTTGAATGATGTTGAGACACCTAAGTTTGGTACAGGCAATACTATGGGCAGTGAGACGTTTCGCACCCAACTCATCCCACTCCTGCTCATCGCATCCATATTTTTGTTAAACTTTACCGCCCGAATCATTGCAGCTCCGTTACTGCCTGCCATTGAAAGAGATTTGGGATTTAGCCATGGTGATGCGGGTTCGCTTTTTCTGTTCCTTTCCATGGGGTACTTCATATCCCTTCTGGGGTCCGGGTACATATCTTCTCGTATTACCCATAGAAAAACCATCGCTGTTTCTGCAATCGCTGTGGGTGCGGCTCTTTCATTAATTTCTTTTAGCA
>CAZDAB010000470.1:0-3060 GCA_964502855.1 uncultured Desulfobacteraceae bacterium
CATATCCCCAGCGCCATTCGAGTTCCGGCATAAACTTAAAGTTCATGCCGTAAATCCCGGCGACAAATGTGATGGGAATAAAAATGGTGGCGATGATCGTCAATACCTTCATGACCTCGTTCATTTTATTACTTACGGTGGACATATACATATCCAGCATGCCGGCCAGAATATCCCGATACGATTCAATGGTGTCGATAATCTGTATGGTATGGTCATAGACATCCCTGAAATAGACATGCATCTGTTCCTGAATCAGAGAAGATTCACTTTTTACCAGGCCGTTAATGATTTCCCGAATCGGCCAGATGTGTTTTCGCATATAAATCATTTCCTGTTTCATCTCGTGGATGATCTCCACGGTGTCACGGGTGGGATTATCCAGGAGTTCCGCTTCAAGATCTTCCATTTTGTCGCCCAGTGCTTCCAGAATGACAAAATAGTGATCCACGATGGCATCGATCAGGGCATAGGCCAGGTAATCGCATCCTGCTTTGCGAATTCGGGTTTTGGGCTTGCGGATTCTTTCTCTGACGGTCTTGAAAACATCGCCCTGGATTTCCTGGAAAGAAATCAGAAAATTGGGTCCTAAAACCAGGCTGAACTGTTCAGATAGAATTTGTTCCGCCGTTTTGTCATAATTGAGCATTTTCAAGACCACAAAAATGGCGTCCTCGTATTCCTCGGCCTTTGGGCGCTGTCCGGTATTTAAAATATCCTCCAGAACCAGCGGATGAATGTTGAAATGCGATCCGATTTTTTCGATAATATTGACATCATGCAGACCGTCGATATTGATCCATGTCACTGTCGGCAGGTCTTTGAGTGGAAACGCCTCTTCAATGGTCTCGATCACCTGTTCCTGCAAATGCGCTTCATCAAAGTCGATGAGGGTAATTTTTGTTTCCTCGGTCTTCTTTTCCCCGATATGGATCAGCGTGCCCGGGGATGTCCCTGCCTTCTTGGAATGTCGTTTGATGAATCTCGGCATAACGTAGTATCCCTTCCATTAGAGAAAGATCAAAATTCTTGTCCTTTGAGCATTTTTAATTTAAGCTGGCGTTTGTCGTCGTTGGCCATATAAATAGTTCGGGATGGAAAGGCAAAATCGATATCCTCGGCTTCAAACCGGCGCATGATCTCAAGGCAGGTTTTTTGAAGCCAGGCCTGAAAGTCCCAGTAATTGGGGGGATGATACCATACAATCACCATAATGTTCAGACTCCAGTCGTTGAAGCCGTTAAAAAAGACCCGGGGTGGAAAATCTTCCTTCATCCCTTCGTGATTTTCCAGAATTTCCCGGATGATTTGCACGGCTTTTTCCACCTTATCAGGAGGAGTATCATAGGTGATCCCGATATTGGTTAACCACCGGATATAGGGCCGTTCACCGATGTTTTCCACGAAAGAGCTAACCAGCTTTTCATTGGGAATGGTCACCAGGTGACCGGTGAGTGTTCGTATTCGGGTACTCCTGAAGCCGACATTTTCAACGATCCCGTCGTATTTATCGATGGTAATCCTTTGTCCCACCTGAAACGGCTTGTCGAAAAGGATGGTCAGCGTTCCGAAAAAATTGGCGATGGAATCCTTGGCGGCCAGGGCTACGGCCAAACCGCCGATGCCCAGCGAGGCAAGCAGGGGACCGATTTTCAGTCCGGTGAGATTTTGGACAATAATTATACCGCAGATAACAATAACGAACAGCCGAAGCGTTCTGCCGACAATGGGGACCAGCATGTCGTCGATGGTGCTTTGGGTGCCGGCCGCCCATTTTTTCAAGTACACGTCCAAAATTCCGATTAAAAGAAGGATGAGCCAGAAAAGGGCAATGGTTCCGCCGATATCAGCCGCCTTTTGCGCAACGGCGTGCACCAGATTGCTTCCATCAGGCGCCACAAAATGAATGTATAGGGGCGAAAGGGCGCCATAGATACCGTAAGACCAAATAAAAAGAGAAAGCGGACGGGTGAGCGCCTCAAAAAAATGCTTCCGCCATGAAACGGCCTCTTCTTCGACCGGCATTTTTCGAATTGCCGAATTGATCAGCCATCGAATCAGCCGCTCCACCATGACCGCCAGAAAGGTCAAAAATAGACAAAGGAGCAGTTTGAGCCAGGTGATTCCGGCGAAAACTTCAACCTCGATCCACTTGCCGATTTTTAAAGAAGCCGAGCGACTAAATTTGTCGATACCCTTTCCAATGCTCTCTCCGGCTTTATCCACCGCCTTGATTTTTGTGTCAGGGACTTGAATATTATTCGTTTGGTGGTCAATGGCTTTTTGGGGCGCTTCTCCCTTTGATGCAGTCTGTGCTAAAGCGTGACCCGGTGCTATTATCCAAATAATGATGCTAAAAAACAGAAAAGCGCCTAAAACAGAGTTTGTTCTATATTTCATGTTTTCTTCCAAGCGAAGCTTTAAAAAAGGTTTTAAAACAATTGGCGATATTTAATGTGAAGGAAAGAGGCTTGTTTCTAACCTTTTGAATTAATAATGTTTAACAAGTTTATGAAGTTAAGGGCTCAATTAAAAAATTAGCAAGATAGTGATGTCAACCCCGTTTGTTAAAATTAATAAATTGAAACAATGATATATTATTAATACAATAAAAATTAACCTTTTTGTCAAGATATAATAGACTGAGTGTTTCGCTTTTCACTTCAGAAGTTTTGACACGTAAAGACCTATATGCTAAAAATGTAAAATTCATATCATTCAGAAGTTGCATGGGTGAGGATAACACATGAATACCCGCCACGGAAAGGATGTTTCGGGCGACAAAACAGGTACCCTGGGAACGTTTGCCGGTGTTTTTACGCCGAGCATTCTGACCATCCTGGGTATCATTCTGTTTTTACGCCTGGGCTACGTGGTGGGTAGCGCCGGATTGGGACGCGCTTTGATCATTATCACCCTCGCCAATGCTATTTCGGTTCTGACCAGTATATCTTTATCCGCAGTTGCCACCAATATCAAAGTCAAAGGTGGCGGAGTTTACTACCTGATTTCAAGGACCCTGGGTTCGGAATTCGGCGGTGCCATCGGTTTGGTTCTTTT
>CAZDAB010000471.1:0-3051 GCA_964502855.1 uncultured Desulfobacteraceae bacterium
ACAAGAACGGCAATATCCTCATAGTTTTTACCATAGAGTATTTTCACAAAGTTTTTCAAAGTCGCTTCCCGGACGAA
This sequence comes from uncultured Desulfobacteraceae bacterium, assembly GCA_964502855.1. Taxonomy (GTDB): domain Bacteria; phylum Desulfobacterota; class Desulfobacteria; order Desulfobacterales; family UBA11574; genus S5133MH16. Next base: position 78 of record CAZDAB010000471.1, read on the forward strand.
ACCATTTTTTTCAAAGGCCCTGGTCACATAGGTCCGGGAGGCAATAACCTTTGCGCAGAGTTTATCGAGATTGAACTTAAGAGCCAGTCTTGAGAGCTCTTCTAAGAGAAGAGAGCCCAGACCACGCTGTTGAAAATCTGCGGCAACGGTGATCCTGATTTCGCCGATATGCATACCCCACCCAAATGTCTCCCTGTGAAGGGTTGCGTTTGCAAGTATCCTGTTTTCGTGTTCTGCCAGTATGGGCAAAACTTTATCGTGGTTTAAATTACGGCACCATTTTTCGATGAGAATTCTGTTTGTCGCATCGTTTCTCAAATATCTTCTGTCCTCTTCAGGAAGCGAAATGAAAAACCTGTAAAGCGCATCTTGATCGTCCCTGGTCATTGGCCTCAGGATACAAATAAAACCGTCCGGCAAGGTGATCTCTTTGGGGTATTCTTCCAGCATATTCTCTCCTCAATTTGATAATTTCTTAATATTTCAGCATTCCAATTGGAGCGAAGCCCTAAATCCAACATATTGAAAATTCATTATTTATTCTTTTTAGTTTTCAAAGCCGGTTTGCTTTGGGGCGCCGTCTTTTTTGTAACACTTTTTTTCCGAGACGTCTTTTTTATTTTGAGCTTGTTTTTATCCGCCGTCCTTTGCTTTAGCCACTGGGCGATTCTGGGTACAAATTCTTTTTGACACTTGGAACTTACGTAAATACCGATATGACCCGTATCAAGACAAACGTTCTCGGTATCTTTGCTGCCCACTTTACTTATAAGGGGTTCACAGGCTTCAGGGGGTACAAGATGGTCGTATTTGCCGTAATAGTTCAAAAGGGGCATGGTGATTTTCTTGAGATCCACACGGTGTCCGCCAATTTCCATCTTATTCTGGATGAGCAGGTTATTTTGGTAACAATCCCGGACAAACTGCCGGAATGTTTCCCCCGGCACATCCGGGCTGTCAAAGATCCATTTTTCCATGCGAACAAAATTTTCCACGAATTTTTTATTGTCCATGTTTTCTAAAAATCCCACGTATTTGTCGATCATCAGCCGGGCGGGATTAAGGAGCAAAAACGCTAAATTCAATATATCTCCGGGGATATTGCCATAAGTATCCACAATCTGATCTACATCCATATCCCTCATCCAGATATGCAAAAGACCCTGATCCGTATCGAAGTGGGTCGGCGTGACCGTTGTAACCAGGTTTTGAACCTTTTCAGGATGAAGGGCCGAATAAATCACACAAAAGGTACCGCCCATGCAAATTCCCATCAGGTTGATCTTGTCCAGATTGTGTTTTTTGAGGATAAAATCGACAGCGTTGTCTATATACCCGTTAACATGATCATCAATTGTGAGATATCTGTCTTTGCGAGTGGGGTAGCCCCAGTCGATCATATAAAGGTCTATGCCTTCCTGTAAAAAATTTTGCACAACGCTCTTACCCGGCTGGAGGTCAAGCATTGTTTCCCGGTTGATCAGCGCATAAACCAAAAGAAGCGGTCTATTAAGCTGAATTTTGGTTGCCGGCTTATAATGCTTGAGTTTTACCCGGTCTTCTTCATAAACAATATCGCAAGGCGTGGTGGCGATTTCTGTTTCAAGAGGCCCGAGCAATACTTCCGGGGCCTTTTCCGCACGCGTCCGGGCCTTTTCCGCATCCTCGGCCAGTTTTGAAAGAATCAGATCAATGGCTATTCCAGGTTGAGTCATAAAATCACCCCCAATTCGATTTTGGATTCTTGAATTCGGAATCATATTCCATGCTGTTTTAATGTAACTAAAACAGATTATACAGGATTTTCATTTTTTCTTTTCAAGTTCTTTTATTCGCTTTTTTAAAAGGTAAATTTCCTTATATAGGTCATCCATCTCTTTATGGGTAGGAACAGGAAGCATATTCAGAAAATCCTGGAGAATCTCTTTTTTTACTGCCGAAAATTCCGACATTGCATTAAGAGTCTTGTTCAGTGCCTGTGTGTATTCGGACGATTGGAACAAAATCATGTAATGGCCTTCCAGTATTTTTATCCATATCTGGTAATATTTTTTTGAATCTTCAGGAAGGTCTTCCTTATCCGCTAATTCCGTCAACTTTTCCTGTAAGACCTGGAATGATTTTTCCATGGGCAGTAATAAAAGACGAGAAAATTCAGTGACTGCGGCCTGATAAATGTTAAATTTGTCCATCGACCGGATCATTTTTTCCTGATAAAATCGAGTCAGTCCCAATTGAGGAATTTTAAAAAACTTTCTGAATTCTTGTTCGTATAGTTGGGTCCATGCCTTGAATGCATCTTTTTCTAGGTTATAGGTTTTGGCGGATTCCTGTAACTTACCGGTACGTTTCAGCCACTGTTTCTGAAAATTCACAAAAGTTTTCGAACCGGTTTGTGCTGTTTTCAAGAAAATTTCCGGCAGCATACCGGCTCCCTTCAAGAGGGTTTCCATGGTTTCCGGTTCACTCATAACCTGTGAAAACGCTTGCCAGGTTTTTTGGGCGGTATCCCATGATTCCTGCATCCGTGGCCTTTTTCCATATTTTATTGAATCCGGTGTCATACCGGTTGTCTTATGAAAAGCGCTCCACATCCAAGCCATCGGGTCCCATAATTCCGTGGCCATCTTCATCCAGTCCGCAAAAAAAGTTTCCGGCTCTGTCTTTTCCTGTGATTTATCCGTCATCATTCACCTCGTTTTATAGAACAATAATCCTTTTTATCTTTTTCTACCGCTACAACATAAAATGTCAACAAAAAAAAATTATAATAAAAGATTGAAATCATTTGTGATAGTTCCTGGGAGAATTGCCTATAAACCGGGATTTTTCCCTATAAAAATGAACCTTTCATCTTATGGACATATTTTGCGTAAAATTTTATGTTATTTAAAAATATTTTAAAAGCGCGGGAGGCTACATTTTTTGCGCTTGTGGTGGGTGGTTCTTCAATTACGAAGAACCACTCTTTTAA
>CAZDAB010000472.1:0-3045 GCA_964502855.1 uncultured Desulfobacteraceae bacterium
TCAGGATGGGGCGAAGGCAAGGGGTCACGCTGAGCGCCCAGGTGACCCTTATCGAGCCCCTTGGGGCTCACAAGCGGGTCTTTGTGAGGGTGAGGGAAAACGAGCTACGGACGGTGGTGGAGGCGGATGCCAAGGTGAAGATAGGTGACAAGGTCGCCGTCACCTTTTCTTCAAAGGATGTATTTCTCTTTGATGCCCGGACCGGGGGGCGGGTTTATATCAAATGATTAAGGTCTAAAATTCGACGGTAGAGGAAATCGGTTTTTAAATAATTTAAAAGCTGAATAATCATAGAAGCTTACACAGAGGCCCTTTTTCTTGACCAATGTAGGAGACTATGTGGTATAATACAACAAAGGGTGGGGAAGGGGCTCATATCAATTGTTATTCATAAAGGGTTTCAATTTAAAGTTAAAGCATTAACAAAACATGATACGCCTTTTTTTGTGTTTAACAGAGGACAACCGAAATGGATCCTTGGGAACAAGATAATTGGCTTCCAGGAGTGCTATCAAAAGAACAAATCAAGAAGTTAGTAGAGGAAGGGTATATCGGAGGAGTCAAAGATTTTGATTCTGCTGCTGATCATTCATCAATAGATTTATTTCTTTCAGGTGAAGGTTATCAAATGCTTCAGGGGTCTATTAAACCGTGCGGCACCCCATATTTGAGATTTCTTAAAGATCGTAAAATCGCTCAACCCTTAGCACCAGAGGAAGGTTGTTTTAAACTAAAGCGTAATGAGTGCTATGTATTTAAATTAAAAGAGACTTTGTATGGTAATTTGGCTAATTCAAATATATACGGACAGGCAACGGCTAAAAGCTCAATAGGAAGAATTGACGTTATAGCTAGATTAATAGTTGATGGAATGCATCGATATGAATCTATGGAACCAACCGATCTACCGCAGGCTACCGGCAATATGTTTATTGAAATAATTCCAATTAGTTTTAATGTGCGTGTAAAAGAAGGAATTTCACTATCTCAACTCAGGTTATTTTATGGTGAGCCTGGGAAGTCGGTTATAGAAGATAAAAGATTTATCAAAGGAATACTACATGGAAGTAAAGATGGGGAGAGTTTTTTGACAGTAGAAATTAGCAATACGAATATCGGTGGACTTGAGGTTGTAGCATTTGAGGCTTGCATTTCCGATGAGGAAAGTGATTATATTTATTTATGGAAAAAAGAACCGCCAGATTCCAAGCCAGATCCCTGCAAATATTGGTGTTTTCAAGTAGTAGATGGAAAGGGAAGGTTTAAAATCAAGAAGGACCAATTCTACCTTTTAAGGTCTAAGGAAAGAATATCTTTGCCATCTGGTGTCGCAGTATATTGTCGCCCGATGGATGAAACGTTAGGTGAAATGCGAATCCATTATGCCGGATTTGCCCACCCATTTTTTGGGATGGATAGAGAAGTCGGTACAGTTGGTACACCACTTATTTTTGAAGTGCGCGGACATAATGTTGATGTAAATTTAGAGGATGGAGAAAGACTCGCTAACTTAACATTTTATAGAATGTCGAAGGAAGCTATAAAAAAACCTGGTGAAAAAAATGGGTACGGCTATCAAGAATTAACTTTATCGAATATTTTTGATGGCTGGCCAGATAAATTAAAATTGCTTGATAAACAAACCGGAAAAGTAGGAAGAATTTAAACATTAAGGTTTCCCATGAAGGATAAATTTACAGGCAATTTATTCGCAACCGAATCAAATTTGGAAATCATACGTGTGACTAAAGACGATGTTTTGCAAATGACAGATAATATTAAGCTATTTTCTAAACTCATTTCCGAACACCAATCAATGTATCCAGATATCGAGCGATGGCTTAATACCAAAGTTTTGCCGGGAATTAAAACTAATGAGCGTGTAGCTTATATTGGTTTAAATAATCAAACACCAGTTGTGTCTGCAATCGTTAAACGCGGAGATAATTCAAAGTTTTGTCATTTACATATACAACAAGATTTTAGGGATCAAAACATCGGCGATTTGTTTTTCGCGATGATGGCTATAGATGTTAAAAGATTCGCAGACGAAGTTCATTTTACATTACCCGAAAGCGTTTGGATTGGTAAAAAGGATTTTTTTCGATCTTTCGGCTTTCATGAGGTAACAAAAGCCTATCGACAATACCGAATTTTTGAAGATGAATTTAGATGTTCAGCATCATTTAATACGGTTTGGGAAAAAGTTCTTGAGAAACTTCCAGGAATAGTTTCTTCTTTTACAAAATCAAACAATACTATTTTTAATGGTTTACTCATGAGTATTAAACCAAAGTATTTAGAAAAAATTAAGAATGGCAATAAAGTAGTTGAGATAAGGAAAAAATTTAATGATAAATGGCGAGGCTGCCGTGTTACCCTTTATTCTTCAAATCCAACTCAGGCAATATTTGGGTATGCAACTATTGAGAGTATCAGCAAAGACACACCAGAAAGGATTTGGTCACAATATGGAGGAGATATCGGAGTAATAAAGAGAGAATTTGATGAATATACGAGCACTTCTGATCAAGTTTATGCGATATCATTAAAAAATTTTAAGTCGTATTTAAATGCTGTTGATTTAGAGCACATCTCTTATCTTTTAAATTATAACCTTAAACCACCTCAATCATATATCTCTTTGGAAAACAATGAGCGTTGGACCCAAGCTGTTTCGATTGCTGAATTGCTACATAATCGATTTTGGTCCTACTCAATTAGAATTTAAACCCAAAGAAAATGAGGAGACGAATCTGCGTCTTTTAGATTAGACGAAAGGGCTGCTGTTTGTTCCGTGACAAGCGTTCCGCATTTTAGAGGCATCAGCCTTCCCGCCCGTGTGGTACAATCCAGAAGAAAGGACGCTGCTGAGTTTTCGTATTCCTGAGCTATGTCGACGACTACGCTGATTGTGCAGGGGCCGTATGATCTTGCGCTTTCTTTGAAAGCGAGGGCGAGCTTTTCTCCGGAGCCTGCGGAAGACGCTACCGTGTTGCGCATGGCGGTGAGAATAGACGGGAAGCCTGTATTATTGGAAGTCCG
>CAZDAB010000473.1:0-3036 GCA_964502855.1 uncultured Desulfobacteraceae bacterium
ATCCTCCAGCCCCATCTGACTTTCGCCCTTCAAAAATTAGGTGCTTGTGGGGTTTAATCAGATCATCTATGTATGGCAGAGGATCAACAGCACCATGCATGCAGTTCCATTCCTTAATACGCTTTTCAAATTGCTCACACGCTTGACAAATTTTCATAGTCATACTCCAATGTTAATGAGAAGGAGCGGCTTCCGGCAAAACCACTCCTTCCCACATAATAAGGAGGCATACCAGGTCCCGGCAGAATGAACCTGTGTACAACTTCGCTAATTTAATCAGCAACTATTATGCCAATGCTGCAACACATGACAAAATCGATTTAACCATATGATATCACTACATCAAAAGAAAAAGCCCCATTTCTTTTCTTATAATTAATTCTCGCATCGTGTTTATATTTAATTGTATTGATGATATATCATTAATTATTTTATATTTCGATAATATTTTTGTATCATACAGTATAAGTATTTGATTTTAAATGTAACTAAATTGGTAAAGCTCAGCGCATTTCCCGTTGGATTGGGATGTAATATCTTTCTTGATTTTTTATTAATGATACGATATTTAATCATAATTGTTAAATTTCAATTAATTCCTCAATAAGTTCTGGTGTTAAATGATGAAATTGATCCGACCTAAAAATTTATTGAGGAGCCACTATTTCATAGTTCCAATTAGGACTAAGCCCATTGTTGCAGGGGTTGCATTATGAGTGAATTTGATTTGGATTTCTACAAAGTGCTCTTCGAAGAACTCGATCCTGAAAATTTAAGGAAGCGATTTTTAAAATTGCTTTTGAAAATTCAAAATGTAGAGCGGGGGTCTATCTGGATCAAGCAAGAAAATCGGTATGTGTGTATAGAGTCTTTGGGGGGTCCCACAGACACGGATATTATCAAAGGATCCAGTATGAGCGTTGACCGGCCCAGCATCGTTGGCTGGGTCATGGAAAACGCTGAAATGACGGTCGAAGAGGCCGGCAAAGATTCCCGTCATTATAAAGAATTTGAAAAGGAAATGAAATTAAAAAGTCATTTAATTTTTGCTTTTCCTTTAATTTTGAGGGATGGCCAGGTTTACGGAGTTGTCCAACTCATTGATACAAACCCATCCAGTGATCCTCTGAATGTTGACAAAAAATACCTCGAACTTCTCAAGAGCATCGTGGATATGGGGGCCACGGCTCTGAGCAACGCCTTGTATTTTTCCCAACAGGTTGAAAAAAATATAGAACTTGAACAGATCCTGGCCGGGATGCAAAGTGATGCTCAAATCATTGGTCAAAGTCGCCCGTTTATCGATGTAATGAAACAGGTCCGAGATTATGCCGTAACCGACTTCCCTGTGTTGATTACCGGTGAAAGCGGAACCGGTAAAGATCTTGTCGCCATGGCATTGCACAATCTGAGTTCCCGTAAGGATAAATCGTTTGTTGTGCAAAATTGCAGTGCCATCCCGGATATGCTCTTGGAAGGTGAGTTTTTCGGATATAAGAAAGGTGCTTTTACCGGTGCAACGGAGGACAAAATCGGTCTTCTGAAGTCCGCTGACAGCGGAACCGTTTTTTTAGACGAAATTGGAGACATGTCTTTACGTCTCCAATCGCGCTTATTGAGGGTTATTCAAAACAGCGAAATTAAGCCCCTGGGTGATACCAAGACTTACAAAATCAACCTGAGAATTATTTCCGCCTCCAACAAAGATTTAGTCCGGGCAATTGCCGAAAAAGAGTTCAGAGAAGATTTATTCTATCGTCTCAATGTTCTTCCGATTCACCTTCCCCCCCTGCGGGAGCGAAAAATTGATATCCCGCTTTTGCTGAATTATTTTTTCAAGAGAGAAGCTCTCAAACTGGGGGTCTCTCAGAAAAGAATTTCAAAAAAAGCCTTGCAGTATCTGGAAGACTACCATTGGGAAGGAAATATTCGGGAGCTTGAAAATTTCGTGAAATATATTCTCAGCACCGTTGACAATGATATTGTGGGTATCAAGTACATACCGCATCATTTTAAAATGTTGCTTTCCCAAAGGAATGCGTTTAACCATTTTTCTTTTCCTAAGAATCCGTGTTTTCATCCAATAATCTTTCTCCGGCACCGGGTGAATCTCCATTCGCCGGTTATTCCTGGGAAGATCTTGAAAAAGATTATGTGCTTTATCTTCTCAATAAAAACAGATGGAACATAACGCGAGCCGCTTGTGATGCCAAAATAAACAGATCAACGTTTGATTCAAGAATGAAGAGACTTGGCATTAATAAAAGATAAAGGATTTTAAAACGTTAGCTCCTGATTTATTAAGCTTGGCAAGCCTGGTATGATTCAACTCATTAGTATTTGACTTCTGTTATCCATATCACCATCTGTCCAATTTGTCGAAGATGGCCCCTATAGTAATGCTTGATTTTTTGCCACATTTACAATAGATATAAGTCAGTTAAAAAAAACCGGAACAACCTCCATTAAAAAGATAGGGAATAACACAATGAAAAATAAGATTTATTTGCTTATTTGTTTGAGTTTTTTCTTTACCGTCATTTTTTCAATTTTACCCTATTCAGAAGTGGAAGGAGGAACCATGGAATTAACAAGCTCGGCGTTTAGTGAAGGTGCGATGATTCCCGACAAGTATACCTGTGACGGAGCGGATGTGTCTCCACCGCTGAACTGGGGGGCACTTCCTGCCGGCACAAAGAGTCTTGCGCTTATTTGTGATGATCCGGATGCTCCGGTGGGTACTTGGGTTCATTGGGTATACTATGACATCCCGGCGGATACACAAGGCCTGCCGGAGAAAGTGGCACCCGATGAGCGACCGGAGGAGGGCGGCACACAGGGAAAAAATGATTTTCGTAAGATAGGATATGGCGGCCCCTGCCCACCTGGCGGCACTCACAGGTATTATTTCAAATTATATGCCCTTGATACAGCCCTGAATTTATCTCCCGGAGCCACAAAAAAGCAAGTTTTAAAAGCAATGGAAAATCACATCATCGGCCAAGCCCAGCTTATGGGGAAATACAAGCGCTGAGC
>CAZDAB010000474.1:0-3029 GCA_964502855.1 uncultured Desulfobacteraceae bacterium
ATTTTCGTCTTCCTTGATCTTAACGAAAAATCCTAGTTTTCGTTCGGGCACTATTAATCCGCTTATAACTGTTTGGCATTAAATAACGCCATTCAAAGCTTATTGGGCCTGAGCAGGTTTTGCAGGCGGTGTGGTTTCCGGCTCAGATGGAGCGCTTTTTTCAGGCTCCGCCGGTGCAGCCTTCTGCTCTATGGATGCTTTTTGGCCCGGTATAATTGAATTTTTCATCTTATAACCGGACAGATAAGCCAGCCCCAGAGAAGTTATCATAAAAACGATAGCCGCTACGGTTGTCAGCTTGCCCAAAAACGTTGAGCCTCCGGTGCTCCCAAAAAGAGTTTGACTTGCGCCTCCTCCAAAGGCAGCGCCCATGTCAGCACCTTTTCCGGTCTGCAAAAGGACGATCAAAATAAGGGCAATACAGACGATTACATGCATTATTATTAGGAATATTGTCATAATTATTTTTTAAATTGAACGATTTTGCTGAATGTCTCAGGATCGAGGCTTGCGCCGCCGACAAGTGCTCCGTCGACATCAGGCATTGCCATGAGTTCTGCGATATTGTTCGGTTTAACACTGCCCCCATACAGTATCCTAATAAATTTGGCAAGCATATTCCCGAAACTTTTTTCAAGCACAGAGCGTAAAAACTGATGAGCCTCCTGAGCCTGATCGGAAGTCGCGGTTTTACCGGTTCCGATAGCCCAGACCGGTTCATATGCGATAACCAGCCTTCCCAAATCATCCGGAGAAAATCCCTCTAACCCCTTTTTTACCTGTTTGCCAAGTACGGAAAACGTATCTTTTGATTCCCGTTCTTTTTCAGATTCTCCAACGCACATAACCGGTATTAGATCATTATTAACGGCGGCCTGTATTCTTTTGTTGACGGTCTCGTCGGTTTCGTTGAAATATTGGCGACGTTCGGAATGGCCGACAATAACATATTTGCATCCGGCCGATACCAGCATGGCGGGTGATATTTCGCCAGTAAAGGCTCCTTGGGCTTCCCAAAATAGATTTTGTGCGCCCAGCGAAACACAGCTCCCCCTGACAACTTCAGATACCGGTGCGAGTGCTGTAAACGGCGGCGCAATCATCACGTCGATATCCGTGGTCCCGGCTACGAGTTTTACAAGCTTTGCGGCAGTTTCAACAGCCTCGGGACAGGTTTTAAACATCTTCCAGTTTCCGGCGATAAGTGGTGTGCGGTTTGTCATCAATTGATCCCTTTTGAAATTGAAGATTAAATATTGAAGATTGACTATTTAAGGGTCGAACGTCGTTATTAATTTTAAATTTGCACCTAGAGCTGTGAAGCGATCATGGCTGCAAGATCGACCATCCTGTTTGAGTATCCGGTTTCATTATCGTACCAGGACAGCACTTTGACCATGTCGCCGACGGTGTAGGTGGTCATCCCATCGACAATAGATGATAATGGTGACCCATTATAATCAGAGGATACCAGCGGAAGATCGCAATATCCAAGTATGCCGGCAAGGGATTTTTCTGAAGCCTCTTTAAGGGCGGCGTTTACATCAGTGACCGTGACACCTGACTTTTCCAAAGTTGCAACAAAATCGACAATCGATACATTGGGTGTGGGGACGCGAATGGCGAGCCCGTTTAACTTGCCGGACAGCTCCGGCAGCACCAGGGCCACGGCCTTGGCCGCACCTGTGGTCGTGGGAATCATTGACATTGCAGCCGCTCTGGCCCTTCTCAGATCTTTGTGAGGAAAATCCAGGAGGCGCTGATCTCCTGTGTACGAATGTATGGTGGTCATCAGGCCGCTCCTGATTCCGAAATTTTCAAGGAGCACCTTGGCTATGGGTGCAAGACAGTTGGTGGTACAGGATGCATTGGATATGATGTGGTGATTTCTCGGGTCATACTGGTTTGAGTTAACCCCCATGACGATGGTAACATCGGGTTCCTGGGCAGGCGCGGATATTATGACTTTTCGTGCACCGGCGGAAAGATGTTTTGATGCGCTTTCATGGTCTCTGAAAAGGCCGGTGCATTCCGCAACAATGTCCACACCCAGGTCTTTCCATTCAAGGGTGGCCGGGTCTTTAATGGAGGTAACGGCAATGGATTTCCCGCCGACTTCAATGGAACCGTCTTTGCCGGTTACTTCTATATCAAGCGTGCCGTGCACGGAATCATATTTAAGAAGATGAGCCATTGTAGCTGAATCCATGAGATCATTAATCCCGGCGACTTCCAGCTCTGCATGTCCGATCAAAGCCCTGAAAACAAGGCGTCCTATCCTTCCAAAACCGTTTATACCCACTTTTATACTCATAATGTCTCCTTTATATTTATCGTAGTATCCGTTTATTTCCGTTTATTTCCTTTTAGAATCCCGCTTGCCAGCGAAATACTCTTTTTTCCAAAAGCTTCAAGGTGTTGAGCGAGTTCGCTGAGTTCCATATCTTTTTGAATATCCACAGCCTTGATCAAAATAGGAAGATTAACGCCGGATATGACTTCCACTTTTCCTTCTTCAAGAAATGAATAACTTAAATTTGAGGGTGTCCCACCGAACATATCTGTAAGGATAAGCACCCCTTTTTTATTGTCGACCTGTTTAATGGCTTCGGCAATTTTCTTGCGCAGTTTGTCAACGTTTTCTTTCAAATTTATGGAAACCGAAACCATGGTATCGGGTCGATTTCCTAAAATGAATTCAGCAGCGTCAATGAGCGCATCTCCAAGTTGACTGTGTGTTACAATAACAATACCTATCATAATGCCCCTTCAAACCTTTGCAAAACGCCCCTTTTTGCCCAATCCCAGTGTCAGGCTCAAATTTTAACCCGCCACCGAACTTTGGCGGGTTAATCCTCAAAATACTCCAGGTATTCCTGTGGTTAAAATTTTCGCGTTGACTCGGGGCGTCCATGCCCCTCGCCCTTGCGGGCAGCTTGACAGCTGTCCAATTCTGCTATCCTGCAGAATTGCCCTTGGTCTTGAACCCCGGTTAAATATGAAATACGGATTTAACTGGGCAGGCAAAA
>CAZDAB010000475.1:0-3015 GCA_964502855.1 uncultured Desulfobacteraceae bacterium
GATGCGGTAAGATCGGCAATCCCGCAGGGTTTCAAATTTTAAAAATATAAATCAATTTAATTCATTAAAAATAAAAGACATTTAATTACCTTTTAAAATTTGAAACGCTCAGTTTAGGTTAAAAAAAGTATAGGACAATATTATGGTATACGATTTCACAGCAAATGACGTATTTGAGATGGCCGAACAGCTTGAAAGGAACGGAGCCAAGTTTTACAGAACAGCGGCTGAAAATGTTTCCGATCCCAGGTCAAAAAAGCTTTTAATTGAACTGGCGGCAATGGAAGACGAACATGAAAAGACATTTGCTTCTTTAAGATCCGATCTGACCGAGGCCGAAAAAACGACAACCGTTTTTGACCCGGAAGATGAATCGGTCCTTTATCTTCGAGCACTTGCAGATACCCGTGTATTTTTTAAAAAAAAGATTGACATTTCATCGATGAAAGAGATCCTAAAGTCGGCCATTGTTGCCGAAAAAGACTCGATAGTCTTTTATCTGGGCTTAAAGGATTTTGTCCCGGATCAACTGGGGAAGAACAGGCTGGATAAAATTATCAAAGAGGAGATGGGGCATATCAGAATTCTCGCCAAAGAGCTTGTTTCTCTTAATAAATAAGTTTCATTCCTGTCTCATGATACAAGTGTGTATCAATTATAAACATGAGACTATTTTTAATTTTACCCTATCTTTAACCTAAATTGAGCAATTTTTTACTCGATCTGCACCGATCTCTTGCGGATCAAGGATCCGCGAAAATCCTCGACATATCCACGGGTATGCCTGCGGTTTTCGCGAACCCTTATACATCAAGATCTCAGCACATCTCTTCGCAAAAAATTGCTCAATTTAGGTTAAAGTATATTCACTCCATACAGACCTTGCAATTCAACTATTCCCTACGGGGCGGAGGCCGATTGAGGTAAAACCCTTAAATTCCTAACTCCTCAACAAATAATAGAGCCGGGTCAGTATATTGGCTTTTAGCTATTCTTTAAAAAATTTTCTCCATTTGGCACGATACTTGAACAAGTTAATAAGAATGGTTATTGTTTTAACAGAGTTAAAATCTCTATGACGATGATCCGGGTTCATTTTGTATACGAAAACAGGAGGATACCATGTGGGAATATACCGAAAAAGTAAAAGATCATTTTTTAAATCCGCGAAATGTGGGCGTGATAGAAAACGCTGATGGTGTTGGCGAAGTCGGTTCACTGGCATGCGGTGATGCTTTAAAACTTACTTTAAAAGTTGATGGCGATAAAAGAATTAGCGATGCAAAATTCCAAACTTTCGGTTGTGCAAGTGCCATTGCATCATCTTCCGCTCTAACCGAAATGATCAAGGGAATTACAATAGATGAAGCGGAAAAAATTACGAATAATGATATTGCAGAATATCTTGGAGGACTTCCAAAGGAAAAGATGCACTGCAGTGTGATGGGCCGTGATGCTTTAGAAAAAGCAATAGCCAATTACAGGGGCGAACCGGAAAAAGAGGTTGACGGTGAAATTGTGTGTGAGTGCTTTGGGGTCACCGATCATGAAATCCAAAGGGCGGTTACGGAAAACAACCTTAAAACCATCGAAGATGTCACGGATTATGTTAAGGCAGGCGGTGGATGTGAGAGCTGCCACGATAAAATTCAGGAAATCATTGAATCGGTTAACGGCACTCCCTTTAGGGAGAAGACAAGACCTTCGGGAATGACCAATATCCAGAAAATCAGGCTTATTGAAGAGACATTGGAACGTGAAATCAAACCCGAACTGAAAAAAGACGGCGGCGGTATTGAATTTATTGATTTTGCCGATAATACGGTTTTCGTAAAATTGCGTGGCACTTGTTCGACATGCAGCGCATCTCAAGTGACGTTGAAACATTATGTGGAAACAAGGATAAAGGAACTGGTTTCTCCTGAACTGGTGGTAGAAGAGGTGAAACAATGAAGACAATATATGTGGATAATAACGCAACAACACGGGTCGCCCCGGAGGTACAGGAAGTGATGCTTCCATATTTAAGTGAGTTTTACGGCAACCCGTCCAGTATGCATTCCTTTGGCGGGAAAGTAGCACATAAGATCGAGGAAGCGCGCGCAAAAGTTGCATCGTTGATCAATGCATCACCTGATGAAATCATGTTTACCAGTTGTGGAACCGAAAGTGACAGTACCGCTATCCATGCGACAATCTCGTCTGTCCCCGATAAAAAACATATTATAACCTCACGGGTAGAGCATCCTGCCGTAAAGAATTTATTTGAGCATCTTTCAAAAAAAGGCTACCGCGTCACATTTGTTCCGGTTGACCGAAAGGGAATGCTTGACCTCGATTATCTTTACAGCAACCTTACCGATGACACCGCCATTGTCAGCATTATGTGGGCAAACAACGAAACCGGTATGATTTTTCCGGTCGAAGAAATATCACAGGTCATAAAGAAAAAAGGGATTGTTTTTCATACCGATGCGGTTCAAGCTGTGGGCAAGGTGCCCATCGATGTCGGCAAATCAGAAATAGACATGCTGTCTATTTCAGGGCATAAGATTCATGCACCCAAAGGAATCGGTGCTCTTTATGTTCGTAAAGGCACCCGATTTTCTCCGTTTCTTATCGGCGGCCATCAAGAAGGCGGCCGTCGAGGCGGAACCGAAAATGTCGTCTCCATTGTCGGGCTTGGAAAGGCCTGCGATCTGGCGGCAACCCACCTCGGAGAAATGACAACTCATGTCGGAAAATTACGGGACAAGCTTGAAAATGAATTACTCAAGCGAATCCCCAATGCGATGATAAACGGAGATACTAAGAACCGACTGCCGAACACCACAAGTATCAGCTTTGAATATGTGGAAGGGGAATCGATTCTTTTAATGATGGATGAATTGGGCATTTGTGCTTCCTCGGGTTCGGCATGCACATCAGGTTCTCTCGAACCTTCTCATGTGCTGCGTGCCATGGGCGTCCCGTTTACGGCCGCACACGGCTCCATACGATTCAGCCTGGGTATCT
>CAZDAB010000476.1:0-3012 GCA_964502855.1 uncultured Desulfobacteraceae bacterium
GGGATAGATCTCGCTGTAAGTGCCCTCGAGATACGTGTTGCCCACGACGGCCGGGCCGCCGTGCCCGGGGCCGGAGACGTAAATCATGTCGAGGTCGTATTTTTTGATGACCCGGTTCAAGTGCACGTAAATGAAGTTCTGCCCGGGGGTCGTGCCCCAGTGTCCCAGCAGCATGTGTTTTACATCCGCGAGTGTCAGCGGCCGCTTCAGCAGCGGATTGTCGTAGAGATAAATCTGGCCCACCGACAGATAGTTGGCGGCGCGCCAGTAAGCATCCATCTTGTGGAGCAGTTCCGGGGAAAGCGTTTTTGTCTTCATGGTTCAATTCTCCTTTCATCAGCCTATGCCGAGAACGCGGCAAACCGTCTTGGCGATCATCCATTCCTCGTCCGTGCGAATGACGCGGACCGCAACCCGGCCGGCCGCCGCGGAAATCACGCCCTCATTCGCCGCATTTCGCTTTTCTTCGAGTTCGATTCCAAAAAATTCCAGCCCATCGCAAATCCTGGCGCGGACCGCGGGTGCCTTCTCTCCGATGCCGCCGGAGAACACCAGCGTGTCCAGTCCGCCCAACGCCGCCGCGAATGCGCCGGTCCATTTCTTGACCTGGTAGCAAAACAGCTCAACGGCCTCAGCCGCCCGCACGTCCTGAGTTTCACGTTCAAGCAAGTCACGCATGTCGGAACTGGTCTCCGACACGCCGAGCAGCCCTGACTGGAAATTGACCATCTCATTGAATCGTTTTGCATCGAAGCCCTCGGTGCGTGCCAGATACCAAAGCAGTCCGGGATCGAGATCGCCTGAGCGATTGCTCATGGGCACCCCGGCTACCGGGGTGAAACTCATGCTGGTGTCAATGCTTTCGCCGTCACGCACCGCGGCCAGGCTCGCGCCATTGCCGAGGTGGGCGAGGATGACCCGGCCTTGTGCCGCTTCCGTTCCGGCCAGGCGGGCCAGTTCCTCCATTAGAAACGCATACGACAACCCGTGAAACCCGTACCGCCGCACCCCCTGCGCTTCGTAGCGGCGCGGGATCGGCAACAACCGGGCCACGCGCGGCAGGTCATGGTGAAAAGCCGTATCGAAACACGCTACTTGGGGCAGATCGGGAAATCGGCGATGAAACGCCTCGGTCAACAGGATTTCCTCCGGCAGATGCTCGGGATCAAATGGACTGAGCCGGTGCAGCTCCTCAACCATTTCCTTGGTGATTAACTGCGGGTCACTGTATTTCGGCCCTCCATGTACCACGCGATGCCCCACAGCGGTCAATGCATCCCGTTCCCTGCGTTCCTCGATCCAATCCATCAGGGCGCCCACCGCCTTGGTGTGATCCGGCGCCGTCACTAACCGCGAAACGTTGTCCTCCGGATTCAAGGCGTTTACTCGCAAGGTGGCTTCCGGCAGTCCAATTCGCTCAATCCCGCCCTCTATAATCCGTCGAAGCGGATCAGCGACCTCGAACAGCGCAAATTTGATGCTCGACGAGCCGCCATTGATCGTCAGGATGCGTGGATTAACCGGTTTCATGGATGATCCTTTGTCATTTTCGTTTTCTTCTTCGTCTTTTCTTGCGTCGATGGGATCATCGCTGCCACAGAATTCGTGGGTCTTCCAGCGGGATCGCAACGCCCTTGCAGTAAGGTATCACTCGCACCGTATAGTCCTTCGCCGGACGGGTTGCTGAAACCTGTGTGCTATAGATGGTGCCGTTTGCGCCCACCAGTTGCCCGACACCCTTCATCTCCTGACGCACCGGCTCGCCGCCGTTCACTCCGTCGGCGTAAAGTTCTACCCGGACACTATTTGGGTCGAGGCCGCTGAGATAAACCTGAACCTCGAATACATGCTTTTCTCCGTCGCTCACCACCTTCATTTCATCGAAACGCAGATTTGACCAACCCTGTTCCAAAGCCCGCTGCCAACTCACCAACTGCACGCCCATCGCGCCCTTATCGACAGCGCGCTCACGATAGGCTAACGCAGCCGGGAGGTAGTGTTGTTCGGTGTATTCGCGCACCGTGCGGTTGGCGGAGAAGCGCGGTGCCAAGCGCGCCATGCTTTGCCGCATCCGCTTGACCCATGCGGTGGGAATGCCGCTCTCGTCTCGGGTATAAAACTCCGGGATCACCTCCCGCTCGAGCAGGTCGTAGAGCGCGTCGGCTTCGACAGTGTCCCAAGCCGGATCATCGCCATGCTCCAGGCCGTCCCCCAGCGCCCATCCCACCTCAGGGGTGTACGCCTCGGCCCACCATCCGTCCAATTCCGAGAGATTGATGCCTCCGTTGACGAGCACCTTCATGCCGCTCGTTCCGCTCGCCTCCCAGGGCCGCCGTGGCGTGTTGATCCAGACATCCACCCCCTGCACCAGGTGCTCCGTTAACAGCATGTCGTAGTCGCTCAGGAAGACGATGTGAGCTCGGGTCTCCGGTCGGCGGATGAAATTTATCCATTCATGAATCAGGGCCTGCCCCGCCTGGTCTGCCGGATGGGCCTTGCCGGCGATGATGAGTTGCACCGGCCGCTCGGGATTGGTTAGCAGGCGAAGCAGCCGCTCCGGGTCGTGCAGCAGCAGGTTCGGCCTCTTGTAGGTCGCGAAGCGGCGTGCAAAGCCCAGGGTCAACCTGTTGGGATCAAACAGATGTTTCGCTTCGTCAACCGCCTCGGGCGACGCTCCGGAGGCGGCCAGTTCTCTGGACAATCGCTCGCGGGCGTATTCAACTAGAGATTTGCTGGCGGCGATACGAAATTGCCAAAGGCCAACCTCGGAGACGCGGCGAATGTCTTGGTCCATGGTTTCCGTCGTCCCCAGCCATCGGTCTTTTCCACAGGCGTCCGTCCAAAGATCGTCCGCTGCCGCCGAGTCCCAGGTCGGCATGTGGACGCCGTTGGTCACGTGTCCGACCGGGATTTCGTTTTCCGGCCAGTGCGGAAAAAGAGGCTCAAAGAGGTGTTGGGACTCCCCGAACGCAAAAGATAACTTGGTATTTTTGCGGATTCTAATGATAAATT
>CAZDAB010000477.1:0-3009 GCA_964502855.1 uncultured Desulfobacteraceae bacterium
CCGTCTGAAATTGTGGACATGAGCAGTAACATGAACCCATTGGGCCCTCCTGCAGACCTTGTTACCTTGTTGCAGAAAAATATAAAAACCATCGCCACACTGCCGGAAGTGGACGCAAATCGCACGGTGAATGTGTTTGCCGGACGATACCACATCGATCCGGAACGGGTTATTGCCGGAAACGGAACCACACAGTTTATCTATTCCATACCCTGGATCCTTGAGACAAAAAGGGCGCTGATTTTCGGACCCACATATGCGGATTATGCAGATGCATGCGCCATGCACAATATTGATTATAATTATTCAACAGCAAGAGAATCCGTCGCTTTCGAGCATGATATGAAGGCAGCGGCACAACAAATCCAAGGTTATGATACGGTTTTCATTTGCAACCCCAACAATCCCACAGGCAATATCATTCCGGCCGCCGACCTTGAACCGCTTTGCAAATCCCACGCACAGGTAAATTTTGTTATCGATGAATCCTATCTGATGTTTGTAGACGGATCCAACACACAGAGCATGATAAGATCAACGCTTCCCAATGTAATGGTTTTGAATTCCATGTCTAAATTTTTCACGATTCCCGGTTTAAGGATCGGGTTTTTAATATCATCTCCCGTAATGATTAAAAAATTCAAAACATACTTACTTCCCTGGAGTGTTAACAGCCTGGCCCAGATGGCAGTGCATTATCTGATGAAACAAACGGCCGAAGTCGAAACGTTTATTGAGAATACAGTAAAATTTATTGCTCAGGAAAGAGACATTCTGTTTGAAACCTTCAAAAATTCATCCTTCATAAAACTTTTCCCGAGCACCACTTCTTTTATTCTTGCAAGGCTTTACGGAAACCTTACGGCTGACGGCCTCGGCAACCATCTGGCACACGATCGGATCCTCATTAGAAACTGCTCAAATTTCAGTGGCCTTTCTGATCGCTTTATCCGATTTTCTTTGAAAACAGATGAAATTAACCGCATGTTTGCGAAAAAACTATTGGCCCGAATTTCTCAGGAAGAATGAAACGTATAGGAAATTTTAGAACTTAACGTCTCAATATGGAACTCTCTACTGCAGGGTATATTATACCCGCTGCATTTATACTTGATCTTGTTTTAGGCGATCCAACACGCTTACCCCATCCCATTCGGTGGTTAGGCCGGGCCATAATCCTCGGTGAACCATTTTTCAGAAAACTGAGGCTAAAGCTTTCTGTCTCCGGTGCCCTTTTTGCCATATCCCTTATCGCAGGAACCTGGACCCTGACCTTTGTCCTGATAAAAACCGCCCAATACATTCATCCCCTGGTCAAGGCCGGTGTTGAGATTCTGATAATCTATTATTGTATTTCAATTCGTTCTCTGGAAAGTTCGGCTATGGCGGTTTTCAGGGCTCTCACCCAAACCCGACTTGATGATGCCAGAGCAAAGGTTGCCCTTATTGTGGGCAGAGATGTTAAAAACCTTAACCCGGAGGAAATTTCCCGCGCTACGGTGGAAACTGTCGGAGAGAACCTTGTTGATGGCGTCATATCCCCCCTTTTCTATGCTGCAATGGGTGGCGCCCCTTTAGTATTGGCTTATAAAATGATAAATACACTCGATTCCATGATCGGCTATAAAAATGACAAATACAGAGACTTTGGAAAAGTTGCCGCCAGAATCGATGATATTGCCAATTTTATTCCGGCCCGTTTTTCTATCCCCGTCATATCCCTTGCAGCCCAAATAATTGGCGGTAAAGGAGTACGCACATTTCAAACCGCCCTCATGGAAGGAGCCAACCATCCGAGCCCCAATGCCGGGTATTCGGAAGCCGCTTTTGCCGGCGCCCTCGGAGTTCGGCTCGGCGGCCCCAATTATTATCACGGCAGTCTTGTGTCCAAGCCTTATTTGGGAATACGATTCAGCCAAACCAACCCGAATCATATTAAAAAGGCATGCGATCTGATGATGCTTTCAGCGATGATAGGGTTGTGCGTGTCGGTGATCACACTATATTTTTTATTAATTTTAATAAGTTAGGGACTTGGCCCGTAACTTCTCAATAAATTATGAAGCCTACTGGTGATAAAATGTACCCTGCCCTGCCCAAGTCATACAAAGGTTTATATCCATTCAAAATCGGAACCACATCTTACATATATCCGGCAGGCTATGCGCAAAACGTAAAAATGCTTGCCCCATATGTGGATGAAATCGAACTTTTGCTTTTTGAAAGTGCTCCGGACAGTCTGCCGTCAACTCATGAGATAGAAAAACTCTTGTCGTTGTCAAAGGAGTTTGATCTTACCTATAATGTACATTTGCCCTCCGACATATCCTTGAGTGATCCCGAGCCGTCAATCCGGCATGCCGCCAGGGAAACTCTAAAAAAAGTCATGGACCTAACTGCTTCGCTCTGTCCGTCTACCTGCACCTTGCATCTCTCATATGATGAAATGGGATTAGAAACCGAACGCATAAAAAAGTGGCGGGAACGTCTTTACCGCAGCGTAAAGCAATTTATTGCTACCGGGATAAACTCAAAAATGATTTCGATCGAAACCCTGACATATCCTATAGAATGGGTAGAAGAAATCTTGATCGATTTTAACCTTTCGGTCTGTATCGACATGGGTCATCTGATGGTATACGGGTTCGATATGGAAAAAGTGTTCAACAGGTATGGAAACCGAACCTCGATCATCCATCTTCACGGCATTGATAAGACTGATGACCACACATCATTAGACAGGCTTTCGAAAAAAAATATGGATTCGGTCATAGGAATTTTAAAACAGTTTACAAAGGTTGTCTCACTTGAGGTCTTTTCATATGATCATTTAAAGGCATCATTGAAATTTTTGGAAAAATCCTGGTCATGCATGAAAACGGCAACTTCTCAACAAACGTCTCGGAATTTCTACAATTAATTGAAAATAAAGGCATTTTTTAGACTTACATTTTTAACTCGGACATGGAAAAATGGAATGATGGAATATTGGAATAATGATTTAAAGAA
>CAZDAB010000478.1:0-3009 GCA_964502855.1 uncultured Desulfobacteraceae bacterium
ACAGGCATTATCCCGACCGGTATTTCTGGAAGCATGACCCTGTGCACAGAAGAGGGGTTGCTTACAGGGATAGAAGAACCAGTGAGCGATTCGGAAACAGACCCTATCGAAGGTCGGCGCCCGGCCCGGAAATGCGGGGGTACCCGCCAAGAGACCATAAAACAAGGGCCGTGGATCCGTCGAGGAACTCCGTCAAACGACGGGAACCGGCCGATGCGCCCCGGATAAGAACCGAACGTGAAAGGGTCCAGCGCACCCAAGAACGCGGGAAAAAAGTGGATATGCCCCAGGTAAAAATGGATCGTGAAAGGATTCAGCGTACCGAAGAACGCCGGGAAAGGGGAGGCGCACCCGAAGCAAAATCCGAGAGCAAAAGACTTCAGATACCTGAAGGCCGGAATACTCCTTTCCATGGTGTCGGCAACGGAAGCTTTGAACGCAGGGCAAGCGAACGCGGGATCCAAAGCCGTCAGGGGGGAGACACGAGACATCAGGGTGGCAGCATACAGCGCCAGGGCGGCGGCTCCCGGAGCAGCGGTCAAGGCAGCGGGCGCCAAGGTGGCGGATTTCGCAGGTAGCAGACCAAAAAAACAGCTATAAATTCTTGGGAGGATTGCTCTATAAATAAGGGAGGAATTATGAATCGCATTGCATTATATATGAACAATGAGGAGCGTTGGTTGACGGTGCTGGCTTGCCTTATCTCCGGTACCCTGTTTTTGCTCTGGTCCGCTTCATCTTTGCATGCCGGAGGCATGCCGCATCGTAGCTTTTCCTCGCCCGAAGAGGCGGTGACGTCTTTGGTTACTGCAGTCAGGGCCAACGACATGGAAGAAATGCTCGCCATCCTGGGTCCCGGGAGCAGGGAACTGATTTTTTCCGGTGATGACGTGGCGGACAGAACCGGACGAGAAAAATTTCTCAAGACCTATGACCGGATGAACACCCTTCAGAAGGTATCAGCGGACAAAATGACGCTCTGTATCGGCAACGACAACTGGCCCTTGCCGATTCCCATCGTGAAGGCGGGCGAAAAATGGGTATTCGACGCAGAACAGGGAAAACAGGAGATTTTGAACCGGAGAATCGGCAGAAATGAACTGCATGTTATGGACGTGCTTCATGCCTATACCGACGCACAGCATGAATACGCGAGCACGGATTGTGGCGGCGGCGGAATGGTGGAATTCGCCCAGAAGCTCATCAGCACCCAGGGCAAACGCGACGGGCTCTACTGGGACGTGAAGGAGGGCGAAAAAGAGAGTCCTCTGGGACCTCTTGTTGCGCAGGCGGCAAAAGAAGGATACGCTGATGCGGACCTTTCGCCCTTCCACGGGTATTATTTCAAAATCCTCAAGGGCCAGGGAAAAGATGCCCAGGGAGGCGCGTACGATTATGTGGTTAAAGGCAAGATGCTGTTAGGCTTTGCCCTGGTCGCATATCCCGCGGAATACGGGAATTCCGGTGTCATGACTTTTATTGTAAACCAGGAGGGGATCATTTATGAAAAAGATCTTGGCGTGAATACCACGCCTACCGCTGAGGAGATGAAGATTTTCAATCCCGACAAGACCTGGAAAAAGGTAAAAGAGGCATTACCAGAGCAAGACAAATAGCCGGCTTTTCCATATGAGCAGGGCAACTCATCTCGAAAAAAGAATACATGATACCTGTATTTTCCTGAAAGTTCAAATTTGCCAAAGTTGATGAACTCGAAAAGAGTCAAAATTGAGACGGCAAAGTAAAAAGTTCAAGTTTAAGGCGTCGCGAATTTCGTGGAATGAGGCGTACTTATGTACGCCTCAGTGAACACGAAATGAAGCGCAACGCAGAAATTGGATTTTTTACGAAGCCGTCACCAGTTGGCCCCATAATTTATTGAGATGTTACGCAAAAAAACCTCAACCATCCGATATGACATAGTATATGGGGGAATATTCTTCGAAAATACCTTCAGGTGAGATCAAGAGTCCTGAAGTAATGGATTAGCAATGAAACAAGGGCTTCGAAAACAATGTCGGTCCTCAAAGCCTGAATGGAAATGGCCCCCTGTTTTTTGTGTGTTATCCTTCATCCTGCTGGCAGCGGGTTGCGGGGGCAAATCTGCTGTGCCACGCGCTACGTGCCTCAAAATGCCGGAAAGAGGGTTGGCCGTGATGGGCTATTCCATCCAAATAGGCGCTTTTTCAAATCCGGACAACGCGATCCGGCTCACCAGGATTTTAGAACACAATGGGTTGAGTGCCTATTATTTTGTCCACAAAACAGGGAACTATAAGGTTCGTTTCGGTGATTTCCCTTCAAAAGAGGCGGCCCGCACAAAGGCTGAGACTGTTCGTGCCGCGGGAATCATTGATGAGTATTATCTGGTAAGTCCTCATGATTATGCGGCGGTAAAGCAGAGGAAGTATGGCAGAAGTTATCTCAGAAACGAAATTGTGGAAACCGCCAGGCGCTTTATCGGTTTGCCGTATCAATGGGGCGGTTCCTCAACGGATGATGGTTTTGATTGCAGCGGACTTACCATGGCCGTGTACCGGATTAACGGCCTGAATCTGCCGCGTATGTCAAAAGAACAATACAGGGCCGGCATTCCCATTAAGAAAGGCCAACTCAAAAGCGGGGATCTGGTTTTTTTTGCCACCTCCAGAGGTAAAAGAGTTTCTCATGTGGGCATATATACGGGTGACAATAAATTTATACATGCACCGGGAAAAGGCCGGAAAATATGTGCCGCCTCACTTTCAAAAAAGTATTTCAAGACCCGGTATGTCGGCGCAAGAACCTATTTGTGGTAAGAGAGAGACCTTTGAAAAATGTTCATTTATGGATGGACACTATTTAGCACCCCAAATAATATGTTTAAGACCAAAAAGCGATTATTTAGTAGCTCTTTTATCAAATTCTCAAACAGTTAGCTTGGCACGGCCCGAAATCACCAAATCACGGCCATATAACTTACATTTCGCTCTTTGAAAAAATATTTTTGGAATTATTGGAAATTATTCT
>CAZDAB010000479.1:0-2997 GCA_964502855.1 uncultured Desulfobacteraceae bacterium
ATAAATTTAATCTATATCAGTATCTTAGGGATTATCGTTCAAACACTAACTATAGAATTTCCCGATCACTTTTTAATAGCTTTTCAACCAAAGGGGATACCAAGTTTCCTCATTCTTTTGCGAAGAGTTGAGGGATTAACCTGTAGAACTTGAGATACCCCTTCCGATACGCACCTTATGAAACGACTGAAAGATGGTAGCTCCTCAGTACCACTGTTTCCATACCATCAGGCCAGTCATATCGCTTCCGTTACCTATTAAATGGCAAACGCTGGGAGAACGGTTGAGAGGCAGATGCCTATGCCCCCAATGAATACGGCGACGACAATTCTGTGGTTGACGTATAACATTTAACCGGCCTAACATAGTCGCTGGCGACGGCGCTTTCGCCGAAATGAAACTAATGGGCCTTGCGAGATTGTTGAAGGTTTATTTAGATTCGGTGTTTGAGAGCCGCGGAAGACTCAATTTCACAACCTTTAACGGTGAACGACACCGCTCTTTAAGCATGAAAATTTGAAGGCCAAAAATTTTGAGGTACCCGAATGAAATCTGCTGTAAAATTGAGTAAAGCGGACTGAACGTTCAGGAAGGCTGTCTTCACTTTTAGCAATATCTGATAAGAATTCATCCATTTGACCAAAGTAAAGGAGGTTATAATTTCAGCTCCGGCCAACCATCTTCATAATAGACTTCGCGCACTGGCTCAGAACCTTTGGTGGACGTGGCATCCAGAGGTTATTCGTCTCTTCACAGACTTGGACGCGCATCTTTGGCGACAGTTGAGCCACAACCCGATAGCTTTTTTGAATCAGATTACACCGGAGCAAATCGAGAAACGATCGGATGAACTGGTGCTTCACAGCCGGATCAATTACGCCTTCCGGCGGCTGAATGAATATATGGAAAAGCGTAAGACATGGGGGTCTGTGAATTGCAGCAATCTGCACAACCGGCAGGTCATCTATTTTTCCGCCGAGTTTGGCTTACACGAATCGATACCGATCTACTCCGGGGGTTTAGGTATTTTGGCGGGAGATCATCTTAAAAGCGCTTCTGATTTGGGGATTCCCTTAATCGGGATCGGACTCCTTTACCACCAAGGTTATTTCAGCCAAAGATTGAACAAGGACGGTTGGCAGGAAGAAGATTACAGAGATCTCGATATCAACACATTGCCCTTGCAAACCGTTACGGAGCCAAACGGTCAGCCTTTAGTCGTAAGAGTTGATACCCGGAGCGGCTCCCTCCAGGCTCGGGTTTGGCAACTTCAGGTGGGACGAGTTCGTCTGCTGCTTCTTGATTCCAACGTAGAGGGCAATTCAGCCGAAGATCGCGAATTGACTTCACGACTTTACGGCGGGGACGATAAGTTTCGTATTCGACAAGAACTGCTACTGGGGATCGGTGGCGCTCGCATTCTGCAAGCGCTTAACAATTTTCCAGGGGTTCTACATTTAAACGAAGGACACAGCGCCTTTGCCATCCTCGAAGAGATCCGTCGGGTTATGGAATACGAGCAGATACCATTTGACCGTGCTCACCGACGCGTATCGCTGTATACCGTGTTTACAACACATACCCCGGTTCCAGCCGGCCACGACCGATTTTCGTCAGAACTGGTTGAAGAGCATCTCGGCATATTCCGTGAAAAATTGGGACTTTCTCACGATGATTTTATGGCCTTAGGACGCGTCAACCCAGGAGACTCGTCAGAACCTTTTTGCATGACGGTGTTGGCTTTGAAAAACTCGCGCCGGGCAAACGGAGTTTCGGCGATACACGCGGATGTCAGTCGCCGGATGTGGCATCCTCTCTGGCCTGAGCGGCCTGAAATAGAAGTTCCCATCGGCCACATTACCAATGGAGTCCATGTATTGTCATGGCTGGCACCCCAAATGCACCAGCTTTTAGAAACGCGTCTATCGCAAGATTGGTCAACCCGGATGGTGCATCCCGATGTCTGGGAAAAGGTAGACGAGATTGATGATGGAGAGTTGTGGGAGACACACCAGAGCCTAAAGATGAGTCTCATTCGGTTTGTCCGCCGCCGGTTACTTCTGCAAGCGAAACGTTTGGGCTATCGGAAGATAGTTCAACAGATCGAGCAAATTCTTGATCCGAATGTTCTCACAATTGGTTGTGCACGCAGGTTTGCGACCTACAAGAGAGGAGATCTGATTTTGGCCCAGCTCGAGCGTCTGGAGAAACTGATCGGAGCTGCTCGTCGACCGATACAGATCGTTTTTGCCGGTAAGGCCCATCCCCGAGACGACCAGGGCAAGCGGATTTTGCAACGTATCGCAAAATTCAGCTATAATCCCGAATACATGAGGCGAATCGTTTTCATCGAGGACTACGATTACAACGTAGCCCGTCATTTAGTACAAGGCGTGGATGTGTGGCTGAACAATCCCAGACGGCCGCTCGAAGCTTGCGGCACAAGCGGACAGAAAGCAATTCTCAACGGGTGTCTGACCCTTTCGGTTCTGGATGGCTGGTGGAATGAAGCGTACGACGGAAAGAACGGTTTCGTCATCGGCGACGGCGGTATGCATAACGACCCGAACATACAATATCAGCGGGACGCCGAGTATCTCTATAAAGCTCTCGAAAAAGAAGTGATTCCGTGTTATTACGACCGGGACACAAGCGGAATTCCATATCGCTGGGTTCAGAGGATAAAGAGGTCTATGCAAAGTCTCGGTTGGCGATTCAACGCAGATCGAATGGTCAAGGATTATGCCGAGCATTTTTATCTGCTGGCGGCAAGCGCCACATCAGTTGAAATAAGGTAGCATCCTTTTCTGTCAACCGTGCACATACTTATATAGGGATTTTTGAAGATCATTTTATAGCGCGAATTGAGCGAGGATTATAATAAGCTTTATGGTCGTGTTTTTCGAATAAAAATTTGCCATTCTTAACCCGTGTCAGATCTCTTCCCCATTTAAAAAAAATAATTGTGATCATACCATTTAAAAATGCTATATTTCT
>CAZDAB010000480.1:0-2990 GCA_964502855.1 uncultured Desulfobacteraceae bacterium
CCAGCAGTGCTCCAAGACTGGCTGTGATAAAGCTTTTTCCAACACCTCCCTTTCCTCCGCCAATCGGATATATTTGGGTCATGTAAAATTGCACTCCTGATCGTTGGCCGGCATTTCTCCCTATCAATAGCAATTTAGACCTTGTTACGAAGGCCTCGCACTCGTGAAATATTCAGGTTAAGGACAGAACCGGGTATTATATAGCTTAATTTTATAGTATAAGTCAAATAGATGCACGGCAATGACGGCCATAATAAATCTGGGTATCCAGAGCCAAAAGGCACTGAGTCCCAGAGATAAAAACAGGGCCGGGTCTTCAACCATGGAATGATTGATCCCTATGGAAAGATGAAGCTTTTCAAGTTCTTTCCGGGTAATATTCCCTTGTTTTGCTTCTTCCACAATCACCGCTCCACCATATGCAAGCCCGAATACGGTTGCCGTAAGCCATAATATACCTACCCTGCGGTTAAGTCCCATGGTCTTTAAAAGCGGATGTATCATTTTAACGATATGATGAATCAAGTTAAAAATCTTCATCATTTCGAGAAGGATCATTAGAACCATGATAATAGCGAATATCTTTACACTGAGACATAAGGTCGCCATAAACCAGGTTTTCAGCATAATCATAAAAGCAGGCTCGGTGGAAGCGGATGCGCTTTTTGTTGCCAGAAATGCGGGTCCGGATCCGAGGAATAGAGAAGCAATGTATACCGTTACAACAGAGGCGGTTAGACGAAAAAGAGTGGCTTTAACAGGGTTCAGTCCGGACTTTCCCTGAATTATTCCCTCCTGGATAAGATTGTGTGAGATGAGAAGAAAAATAGCGATTAGCGTCATCTCATTTTCGGTAAGGGGGAGTACTATCATGGAAGCTATTCCACCGTAAATTCCGGTAAGCATTCCGACAATAAGGGGCAGGGCTGCCATGGGGGGAAGACTCAGCAGATTCATAGCGGGTTTTAAGAGGAAATCTATTTTATTTATACAGCCGCTGAACTCAATGATCGCGGTAAGAAAAGATATGGGCACCAGGATTTTGAGCATCCATACAAATCCGCTCCATCCCTTTGTCATGCCGATTTTCAGACCGTATGTTAGCTTATTTTGGGCAAGTTCCATTTTTATAGAAAAATTGGCCCGGTTCTTTCTTTTCGATCACGTATGCGTGAGTGTTATCCGCCTTGGATGTGATTGACACAATCTAGAATCGGATTGGCGGAATGGTTACAAAGGACTGCCATGAAATATTACGCAAAAAACTATTTTCTCATATTTTCCGGATTGCAGGTAATGCTGTCATATATGAGATTTTTAAGCCTTCGCTGTAAGACCGAAAAAGAATAATTGCGTGTTGCAATTTCGTAGTTTGTCTCGACCATTTCTTGACGAAATTCCCGGTTTTCAAGAACCTCTCTTGCCTTGCGAACGGCATCCTCAGTCACATAGCCGTCTATTTCTACGGCAAGAAACCCTTTGGGCTCGATGTCAAATGTATAAATTGAATATTTGTTTACAACGATGGGTTTGCGAAAGTATACGGCTTCGAGAAAGGCATTTCCAAACCCCTCAAAAGTGGACGGATACGTGACAAGGTCCGCATGTGGATAAATGTCATTCAGCGTGTAAATTTTCTTTCCGGTTTTCGTCATTCCCCTGCGTTCATTAATTATCTCTGACACAAAAACAGTGTTGACATTCATAAGCTTTGAATATTCCATGATTCTTTGTTCATAATCGTAGCCTTCATCTCCGGAAGCATGGGAAATAATGAGCTTTGCCTTTTTCCCCAGCCTGTGGACTATTTCTATTGCATGTTCGATTCCTTTGCGTTTCACAACACGGGTCGGCTGGAGGATAAAAAGCTCATCATCTTCGATGCCAAGGGATTGCCGTACGTCTTTTGCGTAATCATCAACCGGAGGAGGCGGGGTTTCAAAGTCCATGACATTCGGAATAATAGTTGCCGAGATGCCTGTTCGGAGGCTTAATTGATTATCACCGGAAGAGTTTATGGTCACGTGCCGTATGGACGGCAAGTGGGGAGGAAATGCCATATTCAGGTATTCCCATACAGCATTTGTCAGAAACTGCTGGCGTTCCCAGAAAAAATCGTGATGGTGCGCTATTGTGGGTATCCCGGTTTCTGATATTACCTCGGTAATGGCAAGGCCTAAGGGAATATTCAACGGAATTGTCAGTGCATTTTCCGGAACTAAAAGGTCTATGGCAAATTTTTCGATGAATTTGTACAGTTCATCCTTTAATTTTCTTTTAATTGCCATAATTTTTTGCGTAACGTGCCGGTCGCGTTTATGAACCCCAAAGCAGTTATTGTAAATATCTTTAATTTCGGGATGTGTAAAATGAGCTTCTTCTGCCAGGTAGGAACAATCGGGTGGAAGATCAAGCTCGCCTGCAAAAAAGAAACATCGAAATCCTTGCCGTTGAAAAACAGTAGCCCATTTTGCTGTTTCCAGGGAAACACCGTCCGTCCCCGCAAAACGGGTTGAAATAAATCCGACATTATGCGTGGAACCGCAGAATTGACATTTTTCCATTAATCGCTCCTTTTGAAATTCGTTACCGGCTTCTCGTTGTTCGTTAATGGTCAAAATAAGGTATTGAGACCTTTGCAAAACGCCCCTTTTTGCCCAATTTCTACGTCAGTCTCAAATTTTAATCCTCGAAATACTCAATGTATTCCTGTGGTTAAAATTTTCGCCTTTCTTGAACTTGAACAAAAATGAACATTTTTCAAAGGTCTCGTATTGCTATCCGTTTGTAGCATTTCTCGGGATAAAATTACGAGGTTTCAATATTTTTCAATTCACGGGAATTCTAAATCCTTTTTACGCATTTTTTCAAAAAACAACATTATGCAATATCCAAGCCAATTTATCAGTCTTGATTTTCTTTTTAATCATAGATAATTGAGGGGTCGGGGAGTTTTTTTAATTTAACCGCTCCATAAATAATCAGCAACT
>CAZDAB010000481.1:0-2990 GCA_964502855.1 uncultured Desulfobacteraceae bacterium
GCTATCAGTGCGGCAATTGCAGCGCAAGTTGCGCCTATACCTATGTTTATGATTATCCTGTCAATCAGATCATGCGCTTGATCCAGCTCGGTCAGAAGGATGTTGTGTTGCGGTCTCGTTCTATCTGGTTGTGTGCCGACTGCCAGGCCTGTACAACACGGTGCCCTTGCAATATCGATATTGCCCGCGTTATGGAAACCTTGCGATTTCTTTCGGTTGATGAAGACACGGTCTCTATAAAAGATGTCCAACTCTTTTACGACGAATTCATCAATTCCGTAAAAATCTTTGGACGTGTGTTCGAAACCGGATTGCTGGCCACATACAACCTTAAAGCCAAAAAGCCTTTTACGGACATAGATCTTGCGCCCAAGGTGCTTAAGAAAGGCAAGCTTCCCATAATCCCGCATCGAATTCGCGGGCGCAAACAAGTCTCCGATATTTTTAAACGTTTTGAAGAGTATCGTAATAAAAAGAACCTCAATTAGCCAAAGGGCATTATGAATCAGACGGCAAAACGCATCGCCTATTATCCGGGATGTTCCGTAGCGGGAACCGCTGTTGAATTTGATCAATCGACCCGTGCGCTGTGCGCTGCTTTGGGCATTGAGCTTGTGGAGATCCCCGATTGGAATTGCTGCGGTTCAACACCGGCACACTCATACGATCCTTTGCTGGGAGCGGCTTTGGCCGGACGGAACCTGGCATTGGCGGAAGAAATGGGCCTGGATGTTGTTATGACGCCATGTCCGAGCTGTCTAAAGGCCCTCAAAGGAGCCCTCAGAGAGTATGAAGAAAAACAACACGCCTTTCTGAACATATTGCAGATGCCTTTTTCAGGACAGATTCGAGCGATTTCCGTACTGCAACTGCTATACGAGGATATCGGCACAAAAACAATTCGTGAACAGATACGGTATCGGCTTACAAATAAGGTGATTGTACCCTATTATGGGTGTCTGCTTTCGCGTCCGCCGGAATTTGCCCAATTTGACGACCCGGAAAATCCGATTTCAATGGACGAACTGCTTCACGAAATGGGCGCATCTGTTCCCGAATTTCCCTATAAAACCGAATGTTGTGGAGCGGCCTACGGGGTCACCCAAAACCATATTGTGGGTAAAATGACCGGAAGGATTCTGGATATGGCCCGGCGGTTAGGTGCCCATGCCGTAGCAGTGGCCTGTCCGTTATGCCAGCAGAATTTGGATTTGCGCCAGTCTCAAGTAAACCGATACTGGCATACCACGTTCCAAATGCCGGTGGTGTATATTACCCAGCTCCTTGGGTTTGCACTGGGAATCGATCCTAAAAAACTCGGCATTAACAAACTGTTTGTCAGTGCTGATGATCTCTTTACGGAAACATCTGAACAACTCGAGAAATTGACGGACTCGACAACCGCCTGAGGTAGGAACATATGCGGATCGGCGTTTTTATCTGTAAATGTGGAACAAATATTGCCGCTACAGTGGATACCGAAGCGGTTGCACGTAAAGCTCTGGAATATCCGGACGTGGTTTACGCCACAGATTATACGTATACCTGTTCGGAACCCGGTCAGCAGGAAATCCAGGAGGCCATCCAAAAACACGATCTCCAGGGCGTGGTGGTGGCGGCGTGTTCACCCCGCATGCATGAAGTAACGTTTCGTCGCGCCGTAGAAAAAGCGGGCCTGAATCGGTATATGTTCGAACAGGCCAATATCAGAGAGCACTGCTCTTGGATCAGCAAGGATACAGAGGCCAATACGCGAAAAGCCATGGACCTGGTCCGAATGGCGGTGGAAAAACTGCGTTTTAATCATCCGCTCTTTTCTTCACAGGTTCCCATTAACAAACGGGTGCTGGTCATTGGCGGCGGCATTTCCGGTATCCAGGCCGCCCTGGATTGCGCTGAAGGGGGATTGGACGTTGTCATGGTAGAACGCGAATCCACCATCGGCGGCAAGATGGCCCAACTTGACAAAACGTTCCCCACAATCGACTGTTCTTCATGCATTCTGGGACCGAAAATGGTTGATGTGGCTCAAAATGAAAATATCCATCTTTATGCCTATAGTGAAATCGAATCGGTATCGGGTTACATTGGCAATTTCAAAGTGGGTATCCGGAAAAAAGCGACATATGTGGATTGGGATGCCTGTACCGGTTGCGGGCTGTGCACCGAAAAGTGTCCGGCAAAAAAATCTTTTGATGGGTTTAATGAGGGTCTGGATACCACAACGGCAATCAATATCCCCTTTCCCCAGGCAATCCCCAGGAAAGCAAGAATTGATCCAAAATATTGCTGGTATCTGACAAAAGAAAAATGCAAAATATGTCAAAAAATCTGCCCGGTTGACGCGATTCGATTTGAGATGAAAGATGAAACCGTTGTGGAAGAAGTCGGCGCTATCATCGTTGCTACGGGGTTTGATCTGGTTGACTATTCGGTTTATGGCGAGTACGGGGGCGGACATTATCCGGATGTCATCACAGGGTTGCAATTTGAACGACTTTTGAGTGCTTCGGGTCCGCATGGCGGACATATTCTTCGTCCGTCCGATAGAAAAGAGCCTAAAAATATTGTTTTTATTGCTTGTGTGGGGTCACGCGACCCTTCCATCGGACGTCCGTATTGTTCGGGAATATGCTGCATGTACATTGCCAAACAGGCTATTTTGGCACGAGATCATATCCCGGAGTGCAACTGCTATGTATTTTATATGGATATCCGTGCTCCAGGGAAGAATTACGATGAGTTTGTGCGACGGGCTCAGGAAGATTATGGTGTTCAGTATATCCGAGGCCGAGTCGGTAAAATATATCCCCAAGGAGAACACCTTATTGT
This sequence comes from uncultured Desulfobacteraceae bacterium, assembly GCA_964502855.1. Taxonomy (GTDB): domain Bacteria; phylum Desulfobacterota; class Desulfobacteria; order Desulfobacterales; family UBA11574; genus S5133MH16. The sequence continues at coordinate 2,833 of CAZDAB010000481.1, forward strand.
TCAGGGAATAGACACTCTGGTCGGTATACAGGTGGAGGTTGAAGCAGATCTGGTGGTTCTGGCAACCGGTGTCGGTGCATCCGCCGGAGCAAAAGCTTTGGCTGAAAAACTGCGCATTTCTTATGACGAGTATGGGTTTTATATGGAAAGTCATCCCA
>CAZDAB010000482.1:0-2979 GCA_964502855.1 uncultured Desulfobacteraceae bacterium
TGTAGAAACATCATCACTTCTCTGATGCCACGATGTTCACTCCAGGCCGCCCCGATCATTCCCAGCTTCTTTTGAGCGATTCCTTTTAACTCAGTAAGTCTTTCAATCTCCCCTTCGAATATTTCAAGTGTTTTTTTACCAAAATATTGAACGATTTTCTTCGCCGTTTTGGGACCGACACCCTTTATCATACCGGATCCTAAATATTTCTCCAGCGCGGCAGTCGTTGCAGGTTTTCTCTCAACAGCTTTTGTGGCCTTGAACTGACGACCGAATTTCAGATCTCACTAAAGAGGGCGATATTGCCCTAAAACAATCGCAAGTTTAATTCCCGATTTTTCCCCCAAACGCAAGCGGAGAGATCGCCCGGAACCATCAGGCATTGAGGGCCTGGTCTCATTTATTTGATCAAGTAGAACCTCTACGATTCGGCGTAGTTTTGGAGGGTAATGAGCCGTTGGGTAAAGCACGGCTTCCACACTATCCGACTGCTGTAAGATCAGCCCATGTGCATGCGTGAGATTACGGAATAACACATGGTCATCACGGTAATTATCATACATCCTTTTAAAGGGCTCAAGCTTTTTATAAAAGGCGTTCCGTGCAATCAGTTTGAGCATATCCATCAGCGTCTTATTGCGGGTATCCAATCGTACATACTGTTGGTCTATCAGAAATCGTAACCTCGACATCTCTTTTTCGGTTGTCTTCATTTTTGCGTCAATGTCCTGCAAACATTGGCCGAGGGTGTGAATCTTTTTTGTACGTTCCGGGCTTTTCCCTGGGTTTTGATGTTCCTGAAACAAAAGCCGCCCTAAATCCTTTCGTACTTGTCGCCGTTCCTCTTCCAAAGCCTTGTAAGCTCCGCTCTTCATTTGCCTCTCTTCCAGGTTGTCCTTCAGTCGTTTATACGGGGTTGTCGCATAACTCGTTATCTCATTGATCCCAAAATGTTTATCCAGATATTTAAAATCGTTCTCCTGAATCCATCGCCGAAATATCAGAGAGATAACCTCTTGCGCATTTCGATCTTTGTCATCTGTAAGTACGCTCACTTCGATCGTCCGGCCTTCTGGGTTTGTCGCTCGAACTTTCAATTGTCGCATGTAAGCATTTTTCCCCCACGACTGGTCCATATACTCAAATGTGTATTTCTGAACATCATCGGCTCGATTCCTGATGCGCTCTAAGATAAAAGTCCCTTTCACTTCATCATTTTTCCAGGTTCCCAATTCATATCCCTTTTCCCACGTAATCACATGATAGAACTCACTGAGGATAATCCCCTCAAAAAAATCATACCCATAGATTCCCCGGTCTATGGTAAAAGTTAGAGTTCTCTTTTTTTCTATCCCTAAAACATCCCGAAACTGGTTTACTGTTTTCATAAATCTTTGACGTAAATCCTCATAATTATCCGTATGTTCAATATATACAGGACATCCTTCCGAGGTATGAATGAAGTCCATGTGCAGGGCCTTGTCGGCCAACCGAATACCGGGACACCATCCTTTCAAGACCTTTTGCATACCAGTATAGCGCTTCGTATGAGGATCATAGTAAAAGTCACTTACTGAAGAAGCATTTACCTCTTTTACATTAAACTGGATTAAACGCTCCACGGTCTCGGTCATGGCCAGACGCTCCAATTCTAAACGCTGCCTGTGTGGAAAACGAAGGATTTGCCCTAACAAAAATCGCAAATCATCAATGTCCAATAGCTTGCTCTGTTCAATATTGACTGCTCCAAGCAAAATCGCCGCTACCCATTGTTTTATCACCCAGCTTCCTTCTCCCAAAACGGCTTCGAGCCGCAAAAACATCGAACTGAATATCAATATCCCCAGATGATGGCAAAACCTTATCCCTTGCTCTTCACAAAAATCGGGTAAATCCTTGCGATTTTCTGCAACTACATCGTTCGTTTCTGAGCACCTAATAGGTCTATTATCAGACAAAACTTCCTCAATCTCCGTTTCTTTGGCATCCTTCGGTTCCAAACAATCGCAATGATTCTCCCCATTTTTGGCTTCTAGCTCCGGTTCGATCGGATCTGCCTTACCCACCTCCTTCTCTTTCACAACCTTCAATAAAGGCCGTATGGTTTCCCCCGAAATCTTTTTCCCAAACACACGCTCAATCTCTTCACGCATCCGCTTGCTGTACTCGTATCGTGTCTCCTGATAAATTATGGGGAAACGCATCTCTATGTAGGATCTAATCTCCAAAGATAGCTTTCGATTGGTCTCACGTCCTGCCAACACCCTCATCAGTAACTCAGGATCACCGCTCGTAAGTGCCGATCCCCAGCGTTTCATGGTCTTGTGGTCTACACCAAATACACGCTCCAATACCGCAGCTTTGACGCCAGAGTTAAACAGCCTGGCTAAGAGCAGCTTGAATTCCGGATGCCTCTTGTCATCCGGCACCTTCTCCAAAAGTTTGCCACCATAGTATACGTGTAGGATCTGCTCCTTGGCATCTCGGTAAATCGTGAAAACAGGATTCTTCTTGTCTGTACCAAGAATTTGCTGTAAAGGTGGAAGTTGATCCATGGTAAGCTCCTCCGTCTCTTTTGACTAAAAAACCAGGGGGAGCTTACCTTCTTATTACACAAAAATCCTCAAAAGGTTTCTCAGAAATTCATTACATTACATGTTTAAATATCTGCAGGAGGACAGAGGATCACAAAAGAATGTGGCTCTTAATGAGCTCTACTACCTGGAAGGGGGTTCTTAATCGTGGGGTGAAATCCAGTATGCGTTGGCCTCAACTGGCAGGATGCCTTCTCTGGTCCTAACCTATACACACACAAAAATTTGAAACCAGCCCTTATCACTATGAAAATCTCGACGGAATGTAGCGCATAATTGGGAATTGAACTTGCGATTCCAAAAGGCCCAAAACATCGATTTTAGTGAGTTCTGAAATTACCTCGACATAGACATCCACATGAACAAACCGGTTACTTAGTTGGAG
>CAZDAB010000483.1:0-2972 GCA_964502855.1 uncultured Desulfobacteraceae bacterium
TTGGTGGCATAGACTCATATTATCGCGATAAAATGAGGGGGTCAAATCATTTATCCAGGTAAAAAGTTAAAAGTGAACTAAAGTGTGAAGTGAGCTAAAATTTGAAGTGAGCTAAAGTGTGAAGTGAGCTAAAGTGTGAAGCGTTAAGTGAGCTAAAGTGGGAAGTGAGCTAAAGTGGGAAGTGAGCTAAAGTGATCTAAAGTTGAGGCAGCTCTGATGCGCCAGGCAAATTTGAGACCCGAATCCTGACACCTGACACCTGAAACCTGAAACCTGATTTGCGTTCATTCGTGTTCACCTGCCCGCCATCGCGAGCTCGCCCGCCAGCCATGCGAGGAACAAGCGGGCGGGTCCGTGGTTTGATTTAATCGTTAAAAAATAAAGATATTGTAAAAGTTGGCTTGTTTATGATAGGTTATAAATTTAAAAGTTTGAAGTGAGCTAAATCCGCCAAAGTACAGGGGCGAATAAAGTTAAAAGATGTTGTATCCGTCCCGGAACGGGCCGGGAAGAGCGAAACTTGGGTATCATTAACACAAAAATATTTTCATGGAGGTCAACCAATGGGCCGTTTTAAAATTGTTCTTGTCGCTATTCTGTTTGTATTCAATATGGTATGTGGTTGTTCATCCGATCAGGAAAAGAAAGTGTCTTTTCTTGAAAAAGGGACTGCCTATTTTGAAAAAGGGGAATATAAAAGCGCGGAGCTGGAATTCAAAAATGCCATTCAGATTGATCCTAAATATATTGAGGCCTATACAAAACTTGGAGAAACACAACTTAAGCTCGGAAATCCCCAGGAGGCTTTCAGGGCATATTCCATGGTCTCAGAGCTTGATCCGGACAACACAGATGCCCAGCTGAAGCTGGCCACTTTCTATTTATTAGGGAAAAAATTAAAAGAATCCCGTGAAAAAGTTGATGCGGTATTAAAAAAAGAACCGAATAATATAGAAGCATTGTTCCTGCTTGCCGGCATCATTGAACAGGAAAAAAATCTGGATGAAGCGGAATCTATATTAAAAAAGATTGTTGAACTCGATAGCGAGCAGACCCGCGCCTATCTGGGGCTGGCCCGTGTGCTGGCACGTCAGGGAAAGCTTTCGAAAGCTAAGAAAATATTACAGCAGGCGGTGGATGTCGATCCCAAAGACATACCCCCACGCCTAACCCTTTTCAGATTTTATTTCGAAAATAAAGAGTACGACCACGCAGAAGCCGAACTAAAGAAAACCATTAACATGAATCCGGGAAATGCTGATCTGTATATTGTCCTGGGAAATTTTTATTTTAAACAGAACGAAAAGGACAAGGCAGAAGCAGCATATCTCAAGGCTATTGAAACGGATCCCAAAAATATAAAGCCTTATATGGTGATCGCCGGATTTTACGATTTTACCGGCGGCGAAGATAAGACCCTGGCCATGTACCAAAAGGCTCTTGAGCTTCAGCCTGAGGATATCCGGATCATGAATTCAATGGCCAGATATTATTTTAAGAATAAAAAAATTGAGGATACTGAAAAATATATCTCCAAAATTTTAAAAGACAGACCCAACTATTTCCCCACCCGAATGCTACAAGGTGAACTTTTTGTCTATGAGCACAAATTTGACGAAGCCGTCGAATTATTCGCACAGTTGATCAAAGAAGAACCAAAATCCGCCTCTGCTTATTATTTTAAAGGAATCGCCCACCTGGGCAAAGGACAATCCGATATCGCAAAGACCGCACTGGGAAAGGCTGTTGAATTAACTCCTCGATTTTTAAAGGCAAAGCTTTTGTTGGCAGAAATTTACTTACGTGAACGCAATTTTGACCTGGCTCAGAAGGAAAGCGAACAAGTTCTTGAAATTGCACCGGATAGTTACCAGGCAAAACTGATTTTAGGTAACACCTATATGAATCAAAGAAAAATTAAAGAAGCAAAGGAAACATTTGAATCATTGATCAAACTGGCACCGGAAAATCCTACGGGCTATTATCGCCTGGGTCTTTTGCAACGTTTGCTGAAAGAGTATGATCTTGCTCTGGCAAATTTCAACAAAGCCCTGTCTATCAATCCCAGGCTCATGGACGTATTTACCAATATTGTTCTTGTGCATGCTGCCAAAAAAGAATTTGAAACCGCACTATCAACGTGTGACAAGCAAATGGAAAAGGTACAAGATACGCCTGCCCTTTTGGCAATTATCCACAACTTAAAAGGAAGTCTCTACCTTGCCCAGCGGAAAACAAGAGAATCCGAAGCATCTTTCAAGGAGGCTTTAAAAGAGAACCCAAATTTCATGCAGCCCTATTATGCGCTGGCCAGAATCTATCTTATGGAAAAGCAAGTGGATAAAGCCATCGCCCAGTACAACACGCTTCTGGAAAAAAACCCGAGGCAGACAGGGCCCCACATGATTTTGGGTGTTATTTACGATTTTCAAAAAAGGGGTGATCTGTCAGAAAAACACTATAGAGCCGCACTTGACATTAACCCCGAGTTTGCCCCGGCAGCCAATAACCTGGCTTATTTGCTTGCGACACAGGACAACAATATTGACGAAGCCCTGGGACTTGCTCAAAAAGCAAAACAAAAACTTCCCGATGATCCAAATATCATGGATACCCTGGGATTGATTTACTACAAAAAAGGTTTGTACGACAGCGCTATCGGTGAATTTGCGGACAGCCTGGAAAAAATCCCCGACAATGCAGTGGTGCATTATCATTTGGGCCTGGCCTTTCATAAAAAAGGGGAAAAAGATCGCGCAAGGACTGAGCTGGAAAAGGCTCTGAGTCTAAATCAAAACTTTGACGGAGCTGATGAAGCCCGGCAGATATTGGCCCAATGAAAGTTGAAAGTGAAAAGTGAGCTAAAGTGAGCTAAAGTGAGCTAAAGTTGAAAGTGACTAAAGTGATCTAAAGTGGGAAGTGGGAAGTGAGCTAAAGTTTTAAAATGAAGCCGCTGAAGGCGGCACCTTAAC
>CAZDAB010000484.1:0-2961 GCA_964502855.1 uncultured Desulfobacteraceae bacterium
TTTGTGCCACTGAACTCGGGTTTGTCTCCGGCATTTATTATATCGCCGGTTATCTGGTCATGAATCTGGCCTGCTTTTTCGTGATCTACAACCTGGCTCCCAACGGGGAAAACATCAGTTTTGATGACCTTAAGGGGCTATACAAGCGGTCCCCCCTGATGGCTTTCACCCTGGCCGTGGGCGCCTTCGGTATGGCCGGTATCCCGCCCACCATCGGGTTTACCGGAAAGCTTTTCCTGTTTACCGCCGCAATTAAAAAGGACATGTACGCGCTGGTCATTCTGGCGGTAATCAATACCGGTGTTGCGGTGTTTTACTATTTGAAGATGGTAAGAGCGGCCTATTCCAGCGTCCCATCCCCCATGCCGAAAATCCGTTTGAGGTTTTCCGCAATCCTTTTAGGGATTTTCTTCATCGTGATCATTCTTTATCTTGGAACCTTTCCCCAGGGCTTTATCGATTTTGCCCAGGAAGCGGTGGCTGCCGTCATATAAACTGCCGTAACTCAACATTTTGGACAAATCCGTTTGTCTTTGGCATTGTCAGTCTTTTTGCCGGTGTACTTGCAAGACCGTTGGGTATCGGCGAGTGGCGGTTTAATTGGAGGCATGCTTTTGGTCTTTTACGTTGAAAAATAAAAACAAATTATGATAAGTAATATATATTATGGAAGACTTTTTAGATATTGTATGGTTTAAGATTATAGATTTTTTTCATTATATCTCAAATCTTCTTGATGCAATATTCTCTCCCCTCAATTCTCTGGGTCCGGGCTTTACTATATTCACAATTGCATTGCTTACGGTGGTCATAACGAAAATTTTGACCGGAACATTTAAAACCAGGCGATACCGGAAATTAAAAAAAGAGTTTGAACACTGGTTTAATATTCGCCAGGAAGCACTAAAATGTGATGATCCGGAGAAGGCTAAACTTCTTGCCAAAAACATAGATCAGGCAAGACTGAATAAGGTGTATTGGGACTACTTTCTTGAAGGATTTTTAATCAGCCTCGTAACCCGGTTATTACCTATTTTTTTGTTTTTCGCATATATCAATGAAGCATATAAACTTGAAAATCTTATAAAACTTTTCGGAAGGGAATATGTTTTTAAATTTACGGGATTAAACGAAGAACCGTTTTTTGTCGGAGCCGGTTTATGGTTTGTAATATCAATCCTGTTAATATATTTATGCTGGTTTATTATTAAACGATTCACCGTACAAAAACAAACAGCCATAGCAATTTTTTTTCTATCAATTTTTGCCTGGGGTGTTATCAACCCGAACCATGCCCTGGCCACCCAGTCACATGCTGCGCCAGAGGGAATCTATGCCCACCAGATTGCCCATATCTTTTTTATGTTTTCCATGGGTTTTTTTATCCACTGGTTGAGGGAAAAAAAACTTGTCAAAGAAACCGGATGGCGGTTTATACAATACGCGGCGTTTTTTTTGATCCTCTGGAATATAGATGCATTTTTGGTGCACCTTTTAGATGACCAGCTTGGCGTAGTTCAGGTACTGCAAATTGATTCGTCGCATATTCAGCTAAGTGCCGGTAATGGCAGCAACAGCCTTGAAACATTGTTTTATTTTGCAAAATTTGATCATCTGTTTTGTGTGCCGGCGCTTTTATTTTTGTATTCCGGTTTAAGGCATCTTTTAAAAGCAAGCCATTCAGAGATTACAAGACCGGAAAATCAGAGGAATGGATAGTTATGACCCTCCCCTTTTTCCCAATCTGGCTTGTGGATGTTGTCGGTTCAATAATGATGACAATCCTCTCTTTCCTATGTCTGGGGGTAGTCTTTGAGCTAAAAAAAAGTGACCCATACAACGTCATGTGGACTTATCTTTTATGGCTTTGTTTCGGGCTCGCAGCTTTTGCCATCTCCCGATCCGCAGGACATATTTTAAAACATCAATTTTTATTTTCCGGGCATGAAGTTATATGGGACTCTATCCGCCCCTTTAGCGGAGCGATTAATACGCTTACCTTTGTATTTGTTGCATCCGTAACTCTTTTTTTTGAACACATATGGAAGATTCATCAACAAGTATTAAAAGATAAACAGGATTTGCAGTTGGCGCATGAAAAACTTTTTTATCTGAATCAGAATCTCGAAGATCTGGTAGCCAAACGGACAGAATCACTGGCTGCTTCCGAAAGCAAATACCGCCGTATTTTCGAGGTTTCAAAGGATATGATCCTGGTTTCGAAAAAAGACGGACAGATTGTGGATATGAATCCGGCCGGATATAAAATGCTGGGTTATAATGAATCCGAATTTTTTGATAAAAAAAAATATTTTCAAAATGTTTTTGCCAAGGTTGCGGATTGGACAACCATTCAGAACACCCTTGAAGAAAAGGGATTTATTTCAAGTTTTGAGATTGAGTTAAGGCGCAAAAACGATAGCCATATTCGTTGTTTACTCAGCGGAAGTCTGGATAGAAGTGGTTCATCCGGAACAGAAGACACCATTCATTATCTGGTGAAAGATATTGAACAAAAAAAATTAATCGAAAACCAGATCGCCCAAACAGACAAGCTGGCTTCCATCGGACAGCTTTCGGCAGGTATTGCCCACGGAATCAATAATCCATTAGGAATTATTCTCGGATATACTCAGTTGATTCTAAGGGATGAAGACGTTGAAAGCGAGCGATATGCCGATCTTAAAATCATTGAAAAACATGCCAAGAACTGCAGATCGGTTGTGGAGGAGTTGCTCAATTTTGCCAGAAGCTCTCAAACTGAAAAGGAGGCAATCAGAATCCACGAAGTCTTGGATCAGGTCTTGAATTTTATTCAACATCATTCTGAATTATCCAACATAGAAATTGAAAAAGACTATGATACGAATATACCTCCGCTTTTACTGGATGAAAAGAAAATAAAGCAAGCGCTCATGAATCTGATTATGAACGCAAAGCACGCGGTTGGAAAATCAGGCG
>CAZDAB010000485.1:0-2961 GCA_964502855.1 uncultured Desulfobacteraceae bacterium
TGCGATTAAGCGTGAATTTGTGGATAAACAAACTGGAAAAGTATCAAAGGATATCGCTTATGGTATTATGAGCAGGAAAAAAGAAGAAGCGGATGCGGAAAGAATATTGAAATTGAATCGTGGATATTGGATCATAAAAACTTGCTGTTATTGTATTTTCTTATTCAAAATATTTACAATGATATTATTTGCACAATTCAGACGATCGGCATTTACTTCTAATATCTTTTTCGTGATCTCCGGATATTTTTCGATGATCTCAGGCAGCTTATCACCCGGAAAGCGTTGGACAATCGAATTACCCCTTGACATCACTGTCTCAGACCTCGGCTTGCCGGTTATGGCGGATATTTCACCAAAATATTCTCCGGACTGCACTATCTCGGCGATTTTCTTGCCGCTCCTCACCACAATTAATTCACCTTTGACAAGTTTAAAAAAGTCCGATCCTCTGTTACCTTCCCGGAAAATGACTGCTTTATTTTCATATTGCTCTACTTCAGGATCAGCAAGATATGCGGGAATGGCTCCTTTGGTTACGGTGGTCCTTTTCAATATTTCCTCGACCGAGGTCATCCCCTGACGTATCTTTTCCAGGCCTGCATCTCTTAATGTGACCATGCCTTCCAATATTGCGGTCTTTCTCAATTGGTCTTCCGACACCTGGGCACTGATTATTCTGGAAACCTTATCGTTTACCACCATAAGTTCAAACAGGCCGAGGCGCCCTTTATATCCGGTCCCATTGCATTCTGAACACCCCCCGGGTCCGTATATTTTAAGCCCGGGTATTTCATCCGGGGAAAATCCCATATCTTCCAATTCTGCCGGATTAAAATTTTTATCCAGAACCTTACATTTCGGACAAAGTTTTCGTGCCAGGCGTTGAGAAAGAACCATTGTCAGTGAAGATGCCACCAGATAGGACGGTATCCCGATATCCAAAAGACGTCCAACAGTAGCAGGACAGTCGTTTGTGTGGAGTGTACTGAAAACCAGATGGCCCGTCATGGCAGCCTTTATGGCGATCTCGGCAGTTTCCAGATCTCTAATCTCACCCACCATAATAATATCAGGGTCCTGGCGTAAGAAGGCCTTGAGAGCCGAAGCAAATGTCATTCCCACATCATTTTTGACATTCACCTGATTGATTCCCCTGAAGTTGAATTCTACAGGATTTTCAACCGTAAGTATTTTACAATCTTCTCTATTCAGTTTATTTAGAATCGAGTATAATGTAGTTGTCTTCCCGCTTCCGGTGGGGCCGGTGACAAGCAACAAGCCATAAGGGCGGAAAATACAACGTTCAAGTGAATTAAGCGACCCTTTTTCAAGCCCCATCTTAGTCAGATCTACATTAAGTGAACTCTGGTCAAGGACACGCATTACAATGCTTTCACCAAACAGGGTTGGCAATGTAGAAACGCGAAAATCGATTGTCTTTCTTTTCCCGAAGTTCATTTTAATCCGGCCGTCTTGTGGTACACGACGTTCGGCGATATTAAGTCCGGCTAAAATCTTAAGCCTTGAATTTACAGCATTTTTTATAGTGGTGGGCAGGTTCATCGATTTGAAAAGATAGCCGTCCAGTCTATATCTTACCTGCAACATCTTCTCAAAGGGCTCGATATGAATATCGCTTACACCCTCATTGATGGCTTTTACAAGAATGCCGTTCACAAGTTTTATAATGGGAGCATCAGATGCCGCGTATTCATCTGCGAGTTCGGTGCCGCTTGAATATACTAAATCTATCTCCCCTACCGCCTCGGAAACCAGGGAACCGAAGTCATCGACACATGCAACAGGTTCATCTTCTTCGGCGACTTCATCTTTTTGCCCAAAGTAACTGTTATACTCTTCATCATCTATCTTATAATAGGTTTTGTAAGCCTCAACGATATCTTTCTCGGTGGAGATACTGATATTGATACTTTTTTGAATTTCGTTCTGTAAATCAGCAACAGCAGAGGTATCTGTCGGCTCCGCCATGGTGATTACAAGGTCTTCTCCTTTGAATTTTATGGGGAAAGCCAAGTATTTTTTGGCCAATTCATAAGGTACGAGTTTGAGGACTTCGGGATCAGGAGTTATTTTTTTTAGTAAGACGGCAGGATAATTATGGATACGGCTCAGCACATTTACAATGGCATCATCTTCGATATATCCGAGCTTAATAAGAATATTTCCCAGGCGCCCCTTATTCTTTTTCTGATAGTTCAGAGCATCTTCCAGTTGGGTGCCGGTAATGTAACCCTCTTTGCATAAAATCTCGCCAATCTTGGCCTTTCCGGCTCCGGATTGATCCATAATGGTCGATTTCAGGCTTGATTTTCTTAACGGGACCGATTTGGGAGAATTATCAAGCTGTATGGGTACTGTTTTTGCCATTTTCGTATTTTAATGCCCTGCCATAATTTCAAATAAATCTGATCGTTTTCACGAGTTATTCTAAATTGAGCAATTTTTTCATAGATCTGCACCGATCTCTTGCGCATCAATGATCCGCGAAAATCCTCGACATATCCACCCCGATGTCTTTTTGGGGCGGTTTTCGGGAACCCTTATGCATAAGTTTGTACGATGCAGCTTCTTATTATTCATGGAGCGGTTGAATTAAAAAACTCCCCGCCCCTTCACTTATTTTAATATTTCACTGGGAATCGAAAATGTTCCAAGCACGTTAACTGACTTTTGGGTCGCTTTTTCAAGGTTTTGAAAAAGGTTTAAAATTAAATTTTTTATCTTACAGGGCTGGGCTTGCCATTCTTTTGACAATTGTTTCATGTCCAGTATTCCGACCAAAACCGGGCCATCAGCAACGGCTGAGACAATTCGGCGCCCGTTACTTTGTTTAAACAGGGCAACCTCTCCGATAAAGTCTCCTTTAGTTAATGTATCAATGGTTAACATGCCTCCGGAAGTCTGTTTTTTTATTTTGACCCGACCCTCTAAAATAAC
>CAZDAB010000486.1:0-2961 GCA_964502855.1 uncultured Desulfobacteraceae bacterium
TATGGTTTTGAACCATTTAAACCGGTCAAAACTCCACGGAATAATGGATACACCTGTTGATCAACCCTTTTGGCCGGGGAAGTATAAGCCCTTTAAACTGGAGTAGCCGATCACCCATATTGGACATTAAAATGAACAGCATCTCAGAAAAAAAGCCATCGTTTCAAAGGGTTGAAACCGGCATCATTCACGGAAGATTCCAGATTCTTCATAATGATCATGTTAAATATCTTCTGGCGGGAAAACAGTTTTGCCGGCATCTGGTTGTTGGAATCACCAATCCTGATCCCCTGTTGACCAAAAAAGAACGTGAAGCTCCTCAAAGAGATAATCCCTCATCCAACCCCCTCACCTATTATGAACGATATATTCTGGTGAATGCAGTATTGCAAGCTGAAGGGATAAAATCCGACGAGTTTTCAGTTGTTCCGTTTCCCATCAATATGCCCGAGCTTTATAAATACTATGTACCCATGAATGGTTTATTTTTCCTTACCATTTACGATGACTGGGGAAGGAAGAAACTCAGCATCTTTAAATCCCTCGGACTCAATACTCATGTTCTGTGGGAAGTGCCGCCCGAGAAAAAAGGCATCAGTGCCGCTGAAATTCGCAGCCTTATGGTAGACGGAAAACCGTGGGAGCATATGGTACCTCCCCGTGTTGCAGATCTTTTGAAAAAATGGGATATCCCCTGCAGAATTAAAAAGATGATTGATAGCTGTACCTAAATGGTGCTTCTCACGATCGATTATTTATGGAACTTGGTTTTTAAGAGCGGATTTACCGGAACAATCAATTAGTGCATAAACTGATGAATAACAACATGCGGTGCCGTCGGGGAGGCAAAGTCAATTTTCATCGGGCTGCCGGCGATTGGGATTCAAATAAAGAATGTCGCCCATAAAACAAGTTGTTCCATGGGCGACACCCCATTTCTTTTACAAACTTTGGCTTGGGTTGTTTTAAGATAAGCACGAAATTTATTACTCGGAGTAACCGCTTCCGACGATCAAACCGCTTTTGGTTTTTCTGACATAGGTATGTTTTTGTTTCTCTTTCCATACGTAACCCACCCAAACACCATCAGCGGTCGCTTTGGCACACTCATTGTAAACGGGTTCCGCTTTGTCTTTAAGGCTTTGTCCAACCAATGACGGATGTACCAAGAGATTTCCACCCTCTTCCATTATGAATACATAGGAGGGTTTATTTTGTGCCGCGCTACTAAAGTCCGCAGCTGTTTTCCCTCCATCAATCGCTACGACAATCTCATCCACTTGTTTTTTAATCGCATCTTTATCTGCTGCAAAAGCACCTGTTGCCAAACAAAGACCAAAAATTAACACTAAAGATATAATTGCAACTCGTTTCATATTCATTTCCTTTTTTGGTTTTTTTGTTTACATTTATTAAGCTATAAAACGCCTCGCCAGAAAGAATTGCCCTCTGATTACCCCCCTTCCTTCCGGAAAATAGAATTTGAGCTAAAATTCACTTAATGTGGGAATAAAAAATTGTGATCCATTTCACTGGCACTATGGTTTTGAATGGATTTCCATTTTATATATAAGCAATTAATATATATAAGCAATCCATGTGCCAAATCTGCTAAAAATATAACAGCTTGATTTTTCTATAGATATTGTCTCGCTTGTCAAAAACCCGGGGGGTATATGAATGGATTTTCATGCACAAAGCAAAGAAAAATTAACAGAAAAAAAAGTCCAATTCGTTGTAATATATCAATTATAAACAGAAAAATTACAATTATTAACTGAAGTGAATTTCATTCAATTGTTCTGGTTTTACCTAAGTTGAGCGATTTTTTGCGAAGAAATGTGCTGAGATCTGGATGCATAAGGGTTCGCGAAAACCGTAGACATACCCGTGGATATGTCGAGGATTTTCGCGGATCCTTGATGTGCAAGAGATTGGCGCAGATCGAGTAAAAAATCGCTCAATTTAGCTTTAAATATAATGAATAAAAAACGCTTCAATGAGCGCTCAAAGAGATTTCAATTTGGACAACAATCTGTTGGGTGCCGTTATTTTTATCTAATGAAACGGTTCTCTCCGCAGAAAATGTATAATCCGGAACCCCGGGCAAGACATGCCAACGTCATGTTTAATTTGGATGCCAGTTCCACGGCCAGTGATGTGGGTCGCGAGAAAGCCAATATGACAGGGATTCGGGCCCGCGCAGCTTTCTGCACCAGTTCGTAGCTGATCCGGGAAGAAAGAGTCAAGAGGGAAGCCTTGTCAAGGTTGTGATTAAGGAAAACCTTTCCGACAGCTTTATCAAGGGCGTTATGCCGTCCCACATCTTCAGCCACCGATAACAGTTTTAAATCCGAACCGTATAGTGCGGCCGCATGAGAAGCACGGGTCTGATCACGCAACGGCTGGTGGCTGGAAAGATTTTCAAGGCATTCCAGTGCCAACCCCGCGTCAATCTGAGCATGGGTTTTCATGGGTTGAATAACCTGATAAAGATCTTTGACGATTTCCTTGCCGCAAATACCGCAACTGGTCTGGCTGATAAAGCCGCGTCTGTCCAGAAGTCCGGTTATTTTGCTCTGACGCGATTCTTCAAGAGTAATGGTGACGACGTTGGAATCGGTGCCGTCACAACATGAGATGTTCTTAATGTCATCAGGCGTATCAATAATCCCTTCGGCAAGACAAAAACCGGCGGCATGGGCCAATTCATCACCCGGGGTCCGCATAACAACAGAATACGGTTTCCCTTGAACACGGATCGACAGCGGTTCTTCGCCGATCAGTTTGTGATTGGAAGATGTGTAAAGCTCTTTATCCCAGTGTATGACACGGTGAGTTACATATGTTTCCAAAAGAGCCTCCTTGAGACCTTTGCAAAACGCCCCCTTTTGCCCAATCTCTGCGTCAGACTCAAATTTTAATCCTCAAAATACTCAATGTATTCCTGCGGTTAAAATT
>CAZDAB010000487.1:0-2953 GCA_964502855.1 uncultured Desulfobacteraceae bacterium
GGGTCTGCATGAACTGTTGCTGGGGACCGACCCAATGAAAAAACTGATCCAGAACCATTCTCCGATTGAGGTTTTAAGGAATCAGGCCGTAAAAGATGGTATGACGACCCTGAAACAGGACGGGATTGAAAAGATATTTGGTGGAAACTGCGATTTGCTGCAGGTTCGGAAGGTTTGTATCAGATGACCGGCTGAACTCAAGGCACCTTTTCGGCTGCTTCGATAAATTTTTTTAACTGTTTTTCATAATAGCTTCTGTTCTTTACTGTCAACTCAAGGGCTTTGGTTTCAGATTCAACCGCCTCTTCAAACCGGCCGTTTGCAAAATAGCTCTCCGCCAGAGTGTCGAGGATATACGGAGATTCTTCGAGTTCAGCCGCTTTTTCTGCAAGATACAACGCTTTTTGAGGATCACGGAACCTTTCGACGTTAGATGTGGCATGAAGCCAGGCGAGGTTGTTCAAAGCATGAGGGTTCTCCGGCATAAGCGCTAATGATTGTTCATACGCTTTTATGGTTTCGGCAAACTTTTTCTGACTGAAATAAAGGTCACCCAACGTGCTGTAAAGATTCGGGTTGTCAGGGGTCCTCTCCAGTTCTCTGAGTATTATTTTTTCGAAGAAATGTTTGTTTAATTTCTTGCCGGTTTCACCAAAATTCAAGTTATATCCGATACCTCCGATCAACAGTATCCCCACCAGGTAAACAGCAATGCTTTTTATTATTTTATTGTCTTGGCGGGTTACCCAGACTCTGTCCGTTTCACATTTTTTCAAATATTCTATCCGGCTTTTTATGCTGAAGTGGTGCCAGTTGGGTTTGTCATATGGCTCACCGCTTGTTGCTGCAATTTTTTCGAAGCAGGAGATCAGAGGTGCCGCACTGTCGAACAGAGTGTACACGTAAGTGTCTGCCTGGCGCTCGAAATTGCGCATAAAATATCCGAAAATAAAACGGAAGTAGGTCAGGAAACATATAATAATGATGAAGCTGAAAATTGATGATGTTACCGCGGTCTGATCCAGACCGCTATTGCTTATAAATTTGTATATGGGTTCCGTGAAGATAATAAAATATACCAGCAGGTCAAAAGTGGCAAAAGAGATCAGCATGTATCCTACAAAAAAGACCAGATAAAAAATAAGATGTTTTTTCTTTATATGCCCGATTTCATGGGCAATGACCGCATCGATCTCCTCGGGTTCGAGGAATCGCAAAAGGTCATTTGTAACAAGTATGTAGCGGAATTTTTTGACCAGCCCCATCACACCGGCGGTTATCATTCTGCCTCCGAATATGGGCCAGTAAAGAATATCAGCATATTCAAGTCTTGCTTTTCGGCACAGGTTTTCGATCCGTTTTCTATAATGACCGGTTTCCAGGGGTTTGCATCTCCAAAATTTCTGGATTACGGCCGGACCTGCAATTGCGATGGCGACAAGAAAAACAATGAAATAGGCAATCTGACCCTGGGTGGTGGAGAGAAAATGTTTTGGCGACTCAAAGGGCAGGGCATTAATAATGTCGGCAACTCCGGAAAGGAGCAGCCAGGGTAAAAGCACGGGTACGGAAAAAGAAATTTGAGATAGAACGTATGATCTTCTGGAGAGATCGGAGTTGGAGAGGATCTTATAGGGTCCATGGGCACAGGCCCATACAATGGCAAGGTAGAATATAAAAAGCCCGAGAAATAAAAGCGCCTGAACAGTCGGGATAAGGGAAAGAAAGTCAATGTCTGTCAAAAAGGATGAAAGGTTCAAGCCGTAAATATCGATGGAAAAAAGCGCGATGGCCATTATGGATTGCCGGGTTAACGTGGAGCTGAATTTATGACCGAGTTGAGCAAATTTTCCCTGCAAAAGCCTCTTTTCTATCCTGTGAAATTGTATCCGGGTGATCCCTGCGAAAGCAACAATCAGTCCGACAAACAAAACAAAGGTTTCTATTGAGCTAAAATTAGTATCTTCCGAAGGCTGATAGGTGCTGTATATGAGCAGTACAATGATGAAGTATATGAAATTGCCAAACATAAATATACGTCTCTAAATTTCTACAACTATTTGTAAAAATGTGATTTTTAGAGGCCTTTTAATTTGTCTTCTGGCTGGAATAGTGGAATGGTGGAATAATGGAATGCGGGCCATTACTCCATTATTCCAGTATTCCAACATTCCAATTGTGACCTGCCCGCTCATGCCTTGCAATACCAGACGGGGCGAAGCGAACGATCTTGTTTTTCTTTTTTACTTGAAATACCTTTCTTTTTCACTATAGATGCAGCCACAATATTGCTGGCGATACATTCCCAAGCGTTTTGATTCTTCAACTCCCTCTTTCCATCCATCACGAAAATCATGGTAGTAAAATCGAACCCCAACGGCGTTGCCGACCGCTTCGCCGATGGATTTTATCTCGTCGTGTTTCTGAAATTTACTATACAGGAGTGTGGTGGTAAAATAATCAAATTTACCTCGCTTTGCCACCAGTGCCGTGGATGTCAAGCGATCATGGTAGCAGTACGAGCAGCGCCTCGATTCCCTGAACACGACATTCTGGATAAAACCTTCCAGATCGTAACCTTCCTGATAAATGACCCTAAGATTGATGGTTTCAGCATAAGACTGCAATGATTCTTTGCGTTTTATACATTCCGTATACGGGTGGATATTGTGTTTGTAGAAAAAACCCATTACATCAAAACCTTGCTTATCAAGGGTTTTTACAGTGTATATTGCGCACGGGGCGCAACATATGTGAAGCAGGATCTTCATTGTCTATTTCCGAAAATAGCGGTTCCGATACGTACAAGGGTCGCCCCTTCCCGGATAGCAACTTCAAAATCACCGGTCATGCCCATGGAAAGTTCATTCAAACCAACATTCAATAAACCCTGTTGCTCGAGACGGTCTCTCAAACCCCGAAGGGCTACAAAATAAGGCCGAACCTTTTCAGG
>CAZDAB010000488.1:0-2952 GCA_964502855.1 uncultured Desulfobacteraceae bacterium
AGAGGGCATAAACTCCTTTCGGGTTACAGAGGTCAGCCGCCGGTAGATGAACAGGGCCTGGCAGACTGCATTCTGGCGGTGGCCAAAATGGCTGAAACCCATCCTGAAATCGTAGAGATCGATCTGAATCCGGTCTTTGCCTATCCGGATGGAATATTGGTCGTTGATGCTAGAATTATCCAACAGGAGAAAAGTTAATATTTATTGTTTTATTAATCACTGAAAATTGGAAGCTAAGATTATGGCTCTATTTCAAAACGTTATCCTACGACTCATGAACCGGTTCCCCATGTTGCAATACTTTACCGATCGTCCCTTTGGGATAGAGATTGAATTTTACGGACTGGACTATGTTCTTGCCCCGATTGACAACAATATCATCAAGCCCTACTGTATTTCATCTCGGGCCAAAGACGGCCGAAATCTTCAGCAGCTTTATAAGGATTTCAAGATTCTCATCGGGGCTGACAGAGATTGCTGGCACTTTGAGAAAGACGGATCTGTGAGAGGCAAAAGACATACTCAATTTGGAGCTGAGTTGACCAGTCCGATTTTAAGCGGCATCACGGGCTTGATTCAGGCGTACAACGCATTCCGGTTTCTCTGTAATATCCAAGGCATTGATATTGACGGTAGCTGCGGTTTCCATGTCCATCACGGTGTAGATCCAAAGGTGTTTACCTGCAAACAGTTACAGCAACTCGTTCGCTTGGTTTACCCTATAGAAGAGTACTTTTACCTTCTTATTCCGGGAGGGCGACAACATGCGGAAACCTGTAAACCAATGGAAATTGATGTAAAGGCCTTCCTGGACGTTTCTGATAGTGAATCAGAAAAAGGAGGTGACAAAATCAAACAACTATGGTATTCGTCAAAAAACCATTACGATCCAAAGGCAACCGGATATCCGCGCTACGACAAAACCCGTTATCACGGCCTGAATCTCCACTCATACTGGTATCGCTCCACAATTGAATTCCGCTACCACTCGGCTGTACTGCACAATATTGATGAAGCCATGGAATGGATCATTTTCAGCCAGTTTCTCATAGAGTTGAGCCAGGGACATGTCCCTGATATCTATTTTTACCCCGAAGCCAACAAATGGCTGAATGCGATTTATATGATCTACGAGAATTTTGGATATGGGGATTGTATAAAGCGACTGGCAAACTAGCCCGAATAACTCATGATAGCGTGCTGGGAAATTAGAAAAATCACTAAATAAGCATCTCGGAAATTCTGCAATTTATAAAAAATACAGGGGTTTGCAAAACTCATTATAAAAAGGAAGGCGATCATGTGTGACATTTTCGCCATATCCGCAGGCTATAAACATACGCCCAAAAAGTATCTGCCCATCTTTGCGGAAAAGGGCAAACAAAACATGAATGGCTGGGGCATCGGTTTTTTTCGTGACGATCAGGCGTTTATGGAGAAATCCGAGGAACAGGTATTCAGCCAGGAGCAGGTTCATGAAAGTTTCCAGAGGCTGGCAAGGGTCATTGACAGCCGGATTATTATTTCCCATATAAATTGCCCCAAAAGTGGCGGCCGCAACATTGAACATCGCCATCCGTTTAAGCTCTCCTTTCTGGATCATAACTGGCTTTTTGCCCAGGTAGGAGTTGTTGAAAGCATTGAAGAATATCGGACTACTGGAAAACCTCGCCTGGCAGCCGATGTCTATACCGCCAGAATTTTTGAATATTTAAGAGATCGAATGGTTTTACTGCATAATCAAAACCCTTATATCAGTCTTTATACGGCTCTGCGCATCAGTATTCAAAAACTTGTGTCCGACTATCCGGGTGAGTACGCCTTTTTTCTGGCCAATGAATCGGTGCTATTTGCTTTTTGTAATTACAGACAGTTAATGCTTCTTAAAGAGTCTGAAAGTATGGGAGATATCCTGTTGATCACCTCGATCAAAGAAGGTCTTAGCCAAATCAAATGGCAACAGATTATGCCGGATCCGCAATCTCTTGGGGAGCTTTTGGTCATTGCCGGCCCGGATGTGTTATATGCCGGAGACGTTTGAAGCAAAATTAATCCCGTTATCCTGTCAATAAAATGTGTGACCTTTTTGCACTTTCTGCAAAGAAAGATTTCTCAGCTCCAAAATCCCTGCCCATTTTTGCTGTTAAGGCAAAAAAAAACATGGATGGCTGGGGCATCGGCTATTTTAGGAAGCATCGTGCCCTCATAGAAAAATCAGCTCAGCGTATCTTTGTTTCCGGGTACGTTCACGACAGTTTCCAGAAATTAGCCCGGGTGGTAAAAAGCAGAATTATTATCTGCCATGTCCGTTTTCGTACCAGCGGCCCCATAGACGATTGCCACTCACATCCCTTTGTCCTTAGATTCGGCGGTCACGACTGGATATTCGCCCATAACGGAAAAGCACCGGCCATTGAATCTTACAGAAGCAACAACACTGCCCTTGAGGAAGCCGTGAGCGACTCGGCCAGAGCCTTTGAGTATCTCCGAGACCACCTGTTGCGTCATTACCGGAACGCAACCGAACTTCCGACGCTCTTCAAGGCCTTATGCCAAAGTACGGGGCAAATGGTTGAAGAGTATCCCGGTGAATACAACTACCTGCTGTCCAACGGCCGGAGCCTTTTTGTCTTCACCAACCATCGCCAGTTTATGTTCCTCAAAGGAAGTAAAAAGCTGGAAGGTGCCCTGCTTCTTACAACACTGGCGCGAGGTCTCAGCAATGAAAAGTGGATTCGGATAGCCAGGGCAACAAATCGCAAGGGCACGCTTCTGGCGGTATCAGGGACGGATATAATTTTGAAACAGTCTTTGTAGAATCGTGAAGTGGTCTAAGATACCTAAAGTCCCTCTATTTTCTCGGCTATAATTTTCGGCAGGGGTATGGCATTCCAGGCATGATCGATGGCCACAAAGGTGACACTCCCCTCGGCAGCCAGCCGAGTCTCCGGA
>CAZDAB010000489.1:0-2944 GCA_964502855.1 uncultured Desulfobacteraceae bacterium
TTGATTGATCAAGCGCAACGAGGTTTTTTATTTTTTTTGGCGGTGAATCAAGGGAACCCAAAATCTGCAGAATTTAGGTTGTACTATAATGCTGTCTAATGGCCTCGCATAATCCCGGTATGGTATAAGATTCTGCAATAATGTGAATATCAAATCCCAGATGACGTGCCGTATCGGCAGTTATGGGACCGATGCTTGCAACCGTGACTCCCTGCATCAGGCTCTGGAGATCTTCGGGTGGGACAAGGGCATGAAAGTTTTTTACCGTAGATGAACTTGTAAAGGTTATCAGATCTATTGTTTTCTCTTTAAGCCGTTTGAGCAAAAGATCCGCATTGTCCCGAACCGCTTGGGTACAATATGCGGTGACTTCATCGACAATGGCTCCCATCCGGGTCAACTCTAAAGGAAGGATGGGCCGTGCTTCCTTGGCTCGTGGGAGCAGTATCTTTTTGCCGTTTATATCTTTACCGGCAAATGCCTTGATAATGGACTCAGCCCGGTAACTTTCAGGGACAATGTCGCTTTGTAGCCCAAAATCAAAAAGTCTTTTTGCCGTTGCAGGACCGATGACCGCAGTATGTACATTACCTAACGCACGGACGTCCTTGTTTTTTGCAAAAAGCCGGTCAAAGAAAAAACTTACGCCGTTTACGCTTGTAAATATCAGCCATTCATAAGTCGAAAGATTCTCGATGGCCGTGTCCAGTGGTTTAAAATCATCCGGAGGGGCTACTTCAATGGTCGGGCATTCCAGGCATTCCGCTCCAAGATCGGAAAGGCGCTGAACCAGTTCGCTTGCCTGTTCCCGGGACCGGGTCACCACGACACGTTGTCCCATCAGGGGACGGCTTTCAAACCATTTCAGCATTTCTCTTAATTTTACAACATGGCCCACTACAATAACGGCAGGGGGTTTGAAACCCGCATCTTTGGCACGCTCTGAAATCGTATCCAGTGTTCCCGTAACTGTGGTCTGCCTGGGCGTGGTTCCCCAGCGAATAAGCGCAACGGGTGTATCCGGGTTCATGCCATGGTGAATCAGCCGGTTTGTTATATACGGCAGGTTTTTAACTCCCATCAAAAATACAAGGGTACCGATTCCTTTGGCAAGCGCTGCCCATTCAATGCTCGATTCTTCTTTTAAAGGATCTTCATGTCCGGTAACAAAAGCGAGAGTGGATGTGAATTTTCTGTGAGTCAGCGGGATTCCCGCATACGCAGGGGCTGCGATGGCCGAAGTTACGCCGGGCACAATTTCAAAAGGAATTTCATTCCTGACAAGTATCTCTGCTTCTTCTCCACCCCTGCCGAATATAAAGGGGTCGCCGCCCTTAAGCCGGGTAACCGTTAAACCTTTTTGAGCTTTTTCTGCGATCAGCGAATTGATTTCATCCTGGGAAAGTGTGTGATCTCCTCCTTTTTTCCCGACATAGAGGATTTCAGTATGTTTTCGGGCGTGTTTCAACAGGATCGGTGATGCAAGATAGTCGTATATTAACACATCGGCTTTCTTAATACATTCAAGTCCTTTTACAGTAATCAATCCGGGATCGCCGGGTCCTGCACCGACAAGATAAACCTTACCTTTCATGATTTTCATTCTGCTCGGCTCTTAGGTTTTCCATTATTGTTTTCGCCCCCATTTCGATCAGGCGATCCGCAAGTGTTACGCCTACTCTTTCGGATGAATCTTTTTGACCGGAGAGGGTTTCCCTAATCACGGTAGTCCCGTCCACGGTTGCAACGAGACCGCAAAGTGTGAACCTGTTTTTTTCGATTTTTCCGTGGGCTGCAATCGGAACCTGGCAACCTCCTTCCAGGCGCTTTAAAAAAGCCCGCTCACCCATGACCACGGTCCTTGTTTCATGATGCTCAAGCAGAGTAATTATCGATTCGACTTCAGGATCATTTTCCCTGATTTCAATACATAGGGCGCCCTGACCCACTGCCGGCAGCATGACCTTTTCATCCAGATATTCGGTTATTCTGTATTCAAGACCCAGGCGCTTTACGCCGGCGGCCGCCAGAATTATGGCATCAAGATTTTCAGCGTCAAGCTTTTTAAGACGCGTGTCCAGATTTCCTCTTAAAGGTAATATAACCAGATCAGGCCGGGCATGGAGAAGCTGAGCGGTACGTCGGAGGCTGCTGGTACCGATTCGGGCGTTCGGCCCAAGCTGGGAAAGGAGCAGTCTTTTTCTTGAGATTAGAACATCTTGCGGGGTTTCGCGCTGAGGAATTGCTCCTATGCACAGACCTTTCGGTATTTCAGACGGCATATCCTTCATACTGTGTACAGCAAGGTCTATATGGCCGTTCAGCAGCGCCTCCTCTATCTCCTTTACAAAAAGCCCTTTGCCGCCAACCTTGGCAAGGGCGACATCAAGAATCTTGTCACCTTTAGTCTTTATGGGTTCAAGTTCAACAGAAAGCGAGGGATGCCCGGCCGTTAAGGCTGATTTAACCCAGTTCGCCTGCCAGAGAGCGAGTTTGCTGCCCCGGGTTCCGATTTTAATTATTTTTCCCATTATTGACCGCAGGTCGTACAACTGGTGGCGGTACACCCACTGCATGATGGTTGCGAGGCAACAGACTTGACGGTTTGGCCATGGCTTCCCTTACTGAAAAAGCTGCATGAAGAAATGAGTTTTTTAACTTTTTTGCTGTTGCATGAAGGGCACTCCGGTTTCTCATTTCCTAAAATCAGACATTCAAAATTTTTTTCGCACACATCACAATGATATTCATAAATAGGCATTATTCATTACTCCTTGTTCGGATTAAAATTTTTTTTGGCTTACTCATTGAAAATAATCATCAATAGTATTTAATCAACCCGGCATTCAATTTCTGAACCTTGAACCCTGAACCCGTAAACGCTTAGTTAGTGCCCATCCATAAATGAGGATTTTTGTTCAAGATCAAGGCATGTGAAAAAAAT
>CAZDAB010000490.1:0-2943 GCA_964502855.1 uncultured Desulfobacteraceae bacterium
ATTTCGGCGAGAGAGCCCGTTCATGGACGTTGGGGCATACGACCTCTGGAGGGACCCAGTCGGACCTTCCAAGCCAACTGGGCAAGCAATACAGAACTATTCTATTCTTTTAAACAGTATTTGGGCCGTCCCCTGCCCGCCATCTTTTTGGAGGGACAAAAGAAATATTAGGATGTCCCTAAGATCACGGCCTTAAAAAGAATAGGCCTTTCTGTATATCCCTTCTAATTTTGCTTGCATCAAGTTCCCTGTTGGATGAGTTCTTTATCTTTGATAAAGGCAATGAAATCAGGACTGCCAAGTAAAGCTGAACTTGTAACCTCATCCATCGGATTTCTAAAAAATCCTTTGCATATTTTCTTGAAAGACAGGGATAAATTTGTCCTATCTGTGAAGATCTGCCTGCCCCGCCCGCCCAGTTGAATTCGGCGTTAGCCGAGCTATTCAACCGGGGTAGCTCCCCGTGAAAATACCGGGACAGGCCGAAAGATGGTACCGGGGTGTCCAAACATGAAACAAAAAAAAGCGGAGAAGCTTTCCCCGCTCTTTTTGTGTAGCCCCGTAGAGATCACCATTGGGGTATCAAGAGATTTATATCATCTTTCCTTGACAACCCAGCCACAATGGTGCATATTAATGTGTATTAGTATACATATATAAAGGAGTAGAAATGGACACTGAAAAAATCCGCCTCAACATCACATTGGCGAAAGATCTGCTGCACCTCATAGATCAGATGGCCGGGCCTCGGAAACGCAGCCTGTTTATCGCTGAAGCCGTTCAGCTAAAACTACGCCAAGCCAAAAAAGAAGCTCTTGAGAAAAAACTGGCTGAAGGCTACCGCGCCGGTTACGATGAAAGTCGCAAGATAGCAGATGAATTTGAGGCCATCGATCTGGAGGGCTGGGATGAATATTAAAAGAGGCGAAATCCATCTGGCATCATTGGACCCTACCATAGGTCATGAAATTTCAAAAACAAGACCTGTGGTTATCATTTCAAACGACATCAATAACCGTTTTTCCGGAACGATAACTGTTCTGCCGACAACCTCAATGAATTTGAGAAAGATCTATCCTTTTGAGGTTAAACTTCCCAAAGGGGCGGGCAATCTTCCTAAGGATTCAAAGGTGAAAGCGGATCAAATCCGTACTCTGGATAAACGCAGGATAATAAAAGCCGTCGGTATGTTGGATGATGAAAGCATGGCCCGCATAGAATCCGCCTTAAAAATACATCTCGGACTGGAGATGAAGATATAGTCTTTGTATCTTAATGCGTCATTTCTTTATTTCTCACTTCTGATCCTGGAACTGAAAAAAGCTCATGTGACAAAAGGACGTGCCCAAGAACCTACGGTTTGAAATTCTTTCTTGATTTTGAACAATACTTAAGTTAATTAATACCTGAATTTTGCACGAGTCGGAGGCTTTCATATGCAAGGCATTTAAGGGTGAAGTCATAGTGAACTATTACGAACCCTTAATAACGCAGCAGATGGAAGCCTCCGGCTCGCCCTTCGGGTGAAAATTAATGAATAAAAAAGATCATCTTCCGACCTGCCCGCTCGTGCCTCGCAGTGGCAGGCGGGTTTAACATTTGGGTAAAAACAATGATTAAGTGGTTTTGTCTAAACTCGCTCCAATTAAGCCGTTTAAAAAATCTCATTAATTTTCATGCAAGATTCAGGTAATATTAAGGTAGTTCAACTACATCAATCAAAAAATTTGAGGTGGGATAATGGAAACGTATACCGTTATAAAAAAGGGTAAGAGCGTTCAACATTGTTTAAAAATTCCTCCGGAATTCATAAATAAAGATTTGGAAATCACAATAAAACCGATCCGACCCAGAGGAAAGATAAGGGAAAAAATTGAAAACATATTAAAAAAACATGAAAATACAAAACCCTTTAAATCTATTTCCGATCCTGTAAAATGGCAAAAGGAAACTCGAAGTGACTGGTAACAGAGCGCTTTTTGACAGCAATATTATCATATATCTTTCGAGACGCGAATTACCCTTTTCGATAGTTGATCAATTTGATGAAATCTTCATTTCTGTGATAACCTATATGGAGATTTTAGGATATGATTTTGAAGACCCAGACGAAGAAATATTTATCAAAGATCTATTGTCCATATTTAAAATAATTTATATCGATCAGAGAATAGCTGATATCGTCGTGAAAATTCGCAAGAAAAAACGGATAAAATTACCAGATGCCATTATTTCAGCAACAGCTATTTCAGAGGGATTATTTTTAGTTACGAGGAATATTGAAGATTTTCATGATATTGATGTCAACCTAACAAACCCTTTTGAATAAAATCTAACCAGCCAACCATATAAACAAACTTTCCATTTGACTATTCTACTTTTTTAAGAACCTTTGACCTTCTGATCTTCTTTCCCCCGTTAAATTTTTAGAAAAGGAGCGGAACGAATTTTACCGGGGACATCCAACTTCCGTCATCCGCCCTTTTATCCGCCATCAGTGTGGCGGGTTTATCCGCCGATGCCCTGTGGCGGACTGAGCCTCTGTCCTCTGACCTCTG
Source organism: uncultured Desulfobacteraceae bacterium (assembly GCA_964502855.1). Taxonomy (GTDB): domain Bacteria; phylum Desulfobacterota; class Desulfobacteria; order Desulfobacterales; family UBA11574; genus S5133MH16. The sequence continues at coordinate 2,559 of CAZDAB010000490.1, forward strand.
ACCTCTGCTCCAAAATCTCATTCACCTGTCACCGCACACCGCGAATCAAGTTTTATGCATGTTCTGCGATCAACGTCCTATAATATCACTGCATACCTTAAACCAGTTTTTATGTACTCTGTGCACGAACGTCCCCTCCTATGGCAGGACCATCTGCCGGCCTGTCCCGGTATTTTCACGGGGAGCTACCCCAGTACGATTTGCCGAACCTACGAGGCAGGCGGGGCAGGCCCATTTTTCAAGCGAATTTTCGGGTAAAATCCCCGTGCCAAAAATTTTTTTCACTTTTTGCTGGCGCCCTCGATTCTTTCTTCTGTTTACCCCGACGGCTTCACCTGCCCCTATTTTCCTCTTGATTGTGTGAAGAATGAAGACCTGCCCCCTA
>CAZDAB010000491.1:0-2927 GCA_964502855.1 uncultured Desulfobacteraceae bacterium
ACAGAGCCATCAGCATAATTTACATGCTTTTCCAGATTGAAAGGGATGCCTCTGAGTGTTGCGGCTTTATTGTTCATGAATGCCTCCTTTTTCGTTTTGATTTGCCCCCAAATATAGAAACGGCAATAGTCACTAAAAAACAGCTCAGAATTTATTGGAAGTGTTACCACCTGATTTATAAAAACGCCAATTTTTGTTCACGATCAACCGCGCACCCTTTCTAAACGTTACATATGAATACGCCCATTGAAAAAGAACGAAGGCTCTATTTTTAAATCCTATTAAATAGTAAATATGAATAAACAACCATACGAGCCAGGCGATAGGTCCGCTTAATTGCACTTTACCTATTTGTAGGATCGCTTTACGTCTACCAATGGTGGCCATATGTCCTTTATCAAAATATTTGAATATTACCCTTTGTTGTCCTTTTATTTCTCGAAGTATATTCTTGGCAATAAACTTTCCCTGCTGAAGCGCTACTGGTGCGATTCCCGGAAGCGGGATTCCGGTTTGGTATGAAAAATGGGCTTGATCTCCGGCTACAAAAACTTCAGGATTTTTTTTCAAGCTCAGATCCGGTTCAACTATGATTCTGCCCATATTATCAAGTTCAAGCCCTAGTTGTTTGTTAAGATCCGAAGCCATGACCCCTGCCGCCCAGATTATTGTAGATGCATATATTTTCTCTTTGCCAATTTGAACGCTGTCAGTGTCAATACTCGTTACCTGACTGGAAGTTTTCACTTGAACCCCTAAACTCTCCAAATCCCGGGTTGCCCGAACAGATAGTTTTTCAGAAAAATAAGGCAAAATTTGTGGGCCCGCTTCAATTAAAATAGTCCGTGCGAGTGCCGGATCAATGTTTTTGAAATCTTTTAATAAAGTGTAGCGACTGAATTCACCGATAGCCCCTGCCAACTCAACTCCTGTGCTGCCGCCACCGATAACAATAAAGGTTAAAAGCTGTGCTTTTCTTTTGCTATCATCTTCGGCCTCGGCCTTCTCAAATGCCGTAAGAATTCTTCGTCGAATTTCAGTCGCTTGTTCAATGGTTTTGAGTCCCGGTGCAAATTGCTCCCATTTTTCATTGCCAAAATAAGAAGGTCGTACGCCGCATGCTAACACCAGGTAATCGTAACTCAGTTCTCCGATATCGGTTTGAATAGCCTTTTTTTTAAGATCAACAGAGGTCACTTCACCTTTAACGACTCTGACGTTTTTATATTTTGAAAATATGTTACGGATGGGGACTGCAATTTCCGCCGGGCTCAAACCTGCGGTTGCCACTTGATAAAGCAACGGCTGGAAAAGATGGTAATTGTTTCGATCAATTATTTTTACACTGATATTTTTTTTGCCGGCAAGCGCTTTTGCCGCATTAAGACCCACAAACCCGCAGCCTACAATCACTACATAATTCATATTTTATATCCTCACCCTAAGGGAAAGGGTCCAAACAAAAATGCCGAGAGCCAAAAGCCTTAATGTTGCGATATGGCAGTTGGCACCTCGGCTATCTTTATCAAATACAGTTAGTTAACAGCAGCAAGGATCGACATAACAGCCGCAGGGATCGACATAACAGCCGCAAGGATCAACAGTATAGCAGCAACACGGATCAACTACATAACAACAGGATTCAGAGACCTCTCCATCCGCACTCTCTGTATTTTCTGATTTTATATCATCACTCATACGATCACCTCCCCTTATCCCGGTATTTGAACTCAGATTATCATTGGTACCGGAACACTGGATTTCTGTACAAGATTTTTTATATATTTCACACCTCCATATGAGAAGTGTGCCGTATAAAAAATTATAAGAATGATTTTTCTAAATGCAACTTTTTGATATCGATAAGCAACCGTCTTTTAGAAAAAATCGCTTACAAATAACCACCCGACAGGATTTTATCTAATTGGAATTTAACCACTATATTTATCATATTTTAAAAAATATGACAGCATTCAGCAGCCCTGTACCATTGAGCATGCCATGACTATCCACAGCAAGATGACTTTTTGACATACGGAGTGCCAACATGAGATGCCACGATGGTGGTAATGATCGGCATCATCCGTCGACGAATGCTCGGACTGCGATCCAAAGTGATCACGGCAGTATATCCGACAATCAATCCGGTTATGGCACCCCCTATCGATCCGATTATTTCGGTCAGGCCGAACGCTGTTGATGCCAAAACTCCGGCAAAGGCACCCATCAGCATCCCGATGATCGGTAACAGATATAGAATGGCTGCACCGGTGAGCAAGTTTGTCGAAGATAGACGTATTTTGATCAGATCACCGGCTTCGGCGTTTACGGGATTGGCCACGCGGCTTTCAATTTTAGCGCTTGCCAAACAACTCCGACAACCACCCGGAGTTGACTGACACCCTCCGCAGGCGCCTTTACGATCCGCGACGACCTGGGCATAGTTTCCGGGTTCTGTTTTTATGACGATTCCAATGTGTTCTGCCATTGTAAAACCTCCCTTTTATTTCTGGTTAGTTTTGGACTGCACTGACTCTGTTTAGGATCAAAAGCAATTACCGCCTGCTCCGCAGCAAAATTGACATTTGTATTGAACACCCCTGATAACTTTTTTATGCCTTTTTCAATATTCATTGCGCAATTGGCACAGGTCATGCCTCCAACCGGTAATATTATCGTCTGATTCGCCATGGGATCGCCACCTTTCAAATAACGGATACAAGCACCCGGTCACGAGGACACCGGGTAGCTGATATCTTTTAATGTCTGCTCGATATCTTTTAGGGTAGTCGGCTCTTCCCATTCAACGATAATGATTTTGTTTTCCGGATCACCTTCCACTGATTTGACACCTTCCAATTCGCTCAATTCATTTTTAATGGTCATTACGCAGTGTCCGCATGAAATATTCGGTATCGAAAAAGTAT
>CAZDAB010000492.1:0-2925 GCA_964502855.1 uncultured Desulfobacteraceae bacterium
TCAATTCATCCGGAAAAGTTTCATCGCATAACATTTTGATGCGACGTTTAAGTGCTCTTTTATCAGTATCAATCACAAATTTATCCCTTGCGGTAACGATTCCAACGCTATTTATCGGAAAAATATCCGTTATTTTGGGAGCTTTTTCATACAGCTCCAAAAGCTTTTCGTCTCTGGGGATAAACAGATAAAATTCGGATTTCGGGGACAAGTTTTGCCATTTTGTTGTACGCATGTCGTTTTCCAAAAGCCATTCGTATTTTTTACTCCTGATTCCCCATAAATCCGAATGAAAAATGTTTTGATCTTTATTTTTGCCCTTCTTGTCCGCCGGTTCTTTGGCGGATTCCTTTATGAACAGTGCAATGGCGGTGCCCTGACGAATATCGAACACGTTTTCATCTTTTGATCCGTCCGGGCAGCGCTCTTTTTTCAGGCTGTTTCCATGCAAATCCAGGATATAGATCTCGTTAAAACTATTCATTAGTGATTGGCGCATACCCCTGAACGTGGGGTTGTCCAGGTAGCCGTGATTGGTAATAAAGCCTAAAACTCCTTCTCCGGCCTGATCGATTTTCCACTGGGCAAAACGGATAAACTTGACGTAATCGTCCTGAAGCCACTTCGGATTTTTTTCGCCTAATGGTTTTCCATCCACTCGATAATACCCGTCATCGTTGAGGCCGTTTGGGTGGGTATACCCCTTTTTCAGTAGATTATCGATCCATGGTCCCCGGTTGGCCGAATGGCCGGAATAGGGCGGATTGCCCAGTATCACCAGAATCGGTTGCTCTTTTTTTACCTTAGCTGCCAGATGGGATTCTTCGGAAAGCGAAGCCATGCCGGGCAACTCTGTTTGGGCCAGTTCTTCCATTTCCAGGGTATTGGTCAGATAGAGCTTGAATCGATCATCCGTTTTGAGATGATAGCCGATTTCTTCCAAGAGAAACGATATTTTCAGATGGCCCACGGCATAGGGTGCCATCATGAGTTCAAAAGCATAGAAATTTCCAAGAATGTGCTCTTGAATGAAATTTTCTTTGGCGCCGTCACCATATTTGCCTGCAAATTCTTGCGCCGCCAGTTTGGCCGCTTCGGCTAAAAAGGTCAGGGTACCGGCAGCCGGATCTAAAATGGTAACCGAATCGCCGGCAAACCCTTGGGATTTGCCGCACCGATCTTTTAAAATATGGTTGAGCGAACGGACAATGTAGGAAACTACAGGTTCCGGGGTGTAATAAACGCCTCGTTTCTCACGGGTTTTAGGATCATATTCGGAAAGAAATGTTTCGTAAAAATGGATAATGGGATCTTTGCCCTTGCCTTCTCGGAAGTATTGCTGGAGAAGTTTTTTGACATCGGCAACTGCCAGAACCTCGGCAATATCATCGATGATCCATTCCATTTGCAAAGGCAGCTCTCCAAGAGAGATAAATTGGAATACATCTCTTAGGATGCCGATAGTTCGCGGAATGTTGTCATAGGCCAGCTTTCGGTTAAAGCTGTTTTCCGAGCGGGTTCTGGCGGCAAAAAGACCGTAAGTGATGGTTTGTGAATACAGATCGGCAAAATCTTCCTGGGAAAGGCCGCTGATTAAAAACCGACTGAAGGCTTCGTAGAATCCCAGGATAAATCCTTTTCCTGCAGATTCCTCTTGCTTTAATTCATGTGTTACAATCTCGTCTTTTAAAAATCGGGTGCGCTTTGCCAGTTCTATGGCTAACGATTTTGCACTGTAAACTTTGGGCAGGGAAAAAGAAAAAAATGTTTCAAGCAGTTTTAGAAAATCGGGTTCTTTTTCAACCGGCGGGATTGTTTTAAGCTTGTGAACGATAAAAGGCCTGGCAATGGACACTTTATCAACCAAATCGCCGTTGCGGTACAGCCTGAATTCAAAAAAGTTCGTCAGGATCAGGTTCGGAAAGGTGTACCGATAGCGTTTTAACTGCTCTGAATCTTCAACAATACGTAAATCTTCGGTGGTCGGTGCTTTGGCTTCAATATACCCGACAATATGTTGCTTTCCGTCCCACACCCTGAAATCGGGATTGCCGGCTTCGGTCTGTTTGGGCAGTGTGGTGATATGAATATGCTTTTTACCGGAAGATTCTGTAAAGTCATTGAACAACCTTTCAAGCGTCGCATAATAGCTTTCTTCCCTGGCATCTCCTTGATCGGTAATTTCAAAAATTTGTTTCAAATAAGATTTCAGCATCTTTATTTCCAGTTTTGGAGTGCAGTTGAAAGTGTGCGGTATTTTAAATGTTCTCAGAGTATCAGAAGCATTTGCTGATAAAATATTCGCTGAATCGATTCGTTTAAAAGCTTTTTAACAATAACTATTGGAATTGTAAAGTATATTAGTTTATCTAAGGAGAACTAAGAAACAGACCTGCTTATCTGCTTGAATTAATCAGGATCTACAGTAAAGGCGTAAACTATACTTCATCCTTTGCACACACCCTGTCTTTTTCGTAAATGAATCATAGTTTTTTTAGCATTAGTCCGTTGGAATTTATCTTTTATCTTTTTATAAAATGAAAAAGCGGATAGCTGTTTTATAACCGCTGTCCGCTTTTTTTATATATAGATGGTTTATAACGAATTTATTCTGCCGGATGTGCCGGTGCCGGAGGTACCGGTGCCGGGGATTTTGCTCCCTTTTCTGTTGCTTTTAGGGTCGCAATCTGTTTATCCACAGCATCAATTTTTTTATTTATCATATCCGCCTGAAAGTCATTTGTACTGAGTGGTGTGGCTTGGTCAAGATAACGCTTTGCGTCTTCAAGGTCGGAAAGGGTTGCCTTGCTGGCAGCCACATCAGCCTTGTAGAAAAGAGTCATCAGTTCAATGTTGTTCAAGCGATTATCAGCAGCTTCAGTGGAAACAGATGTGACAGCAAAGGAGAGCGCCTTGTTTAAATAG
>CAZDAB010000493.1:0-2925 GCA_964502855.1 uncultured Desulfobacteraceae bacterium
TCTGAAAAACAAGACCGGCCTTATCATGTAAGTACAGTAAATTCCGGTTGAAGGTCAATTTCCGCATTATTATTTTGGTATGACCCCAAAATTGGGTTGGATCTAATTATTTCAATAACTTACGTCAATATTTTCTTTATACCTTATCAATTTTTCTGTTTTTCTTCAATCTTTTTTCACTGTGTCAATATTCCCAATAAATGCGTAACCGTTTGAAATTAGGGCGGATATACACTTTATTCATGAAATCATCCCGGACTTGATATTTTCAAAAATATGATATAGTATTAAATATCTCATGATTATTTGAATACCATTTAATACTTTATCATTGGGGGTTTTATGAAAATAAGTCCTCGGGAAAGTTTAGTGCTATTATTCAATCAAAAGAAATGCTGGACTATTGAAGAACTCACACTCTCTCTCGATTACTCTACTATTTCTATTCGAAGGTTCCTAAAGGATATTGGGTACTATAGCAGCTTTACCCATAATAGTAAGTGGTATACCCTGCACTCGATTGCATCGTTCAATAAGAGAGGGCTTTGGTTCTATCAGAAAATTGGTTTCTCCAAGCATGGAAATTTGAAACAAACCATTTTCCATTTCGTAAACAAAAGCTCTCAAGGACTTACGGCTAAAGAGCTTTTCGAAATTATTTTGATCCCCTGTCACCCTGTATTAAACCAGATGTATAAAAAGGCCCAAATTGATCGGTTCAACACGCAAAGAGGTTTTGTTTATCTTTCGATTGATCATGAAAAAAGGCAACGGCAATTACATCGGTTACATTCACAGTTAATCAGGGCAAAGGAACCTGATTCATTAAACGCCCAAGCAGCCATTTACGTTCTCGTTGAATACATCAAGCACCCGGAAGCATCTGTTGCTGAATTATCTAAGGCTGTTGAAAAAAAGGAAGTGAAAGCATCGCCGGAAGCAATTACGAGGTTATTCAAAGAACATGATTTAAAAAAAATTCCGATGTAATTGAACTTATCCATTATTATCAGAGACAGGTATACACTGAAAACGTACCTGCAAAGCTCTTTGATAAAACACCGCTGTTTTTCTTCAGACCGGAACAGGAGGTATGTCCCGTTGACGGCTATCCTCTTCACGTCCTCAATACGAAAACAAGGACAATTAAAGCGATTGGTATTGGAATCTTCAAAGCGCATCATACCACTCTTTTTTGCCCCATACATCCTGAGCTTGATTCGTGGAAGTCATCGGATCTTACCAAAATTGTACCTCCTGATTCTAATGTCTCCTATAGTGTAATGATCGAAGTTGGCAAATTGCGTTTTCTACAAAGCCGTCAAGTTTCCGAGATTCAATTGATATTGTTGGAAAGGCATAGTATCGAACTATCTCCCAGTGAAATTGAGCGTCTTATAAACAGATTTATTTTTTACCTGGCAGCAGTGCATCAAGAAAATAACCACTTGATCAAGGAATATATCAAAATGCAAGGAGGATATATCCTTCATATAGATGCAACATGTGAAGGTGACAGTCCCAAATTAGTGTTAAGCTTAGATTCTGTTTCCGGTTTTGTTTTATACTCGGCCAAAGTCAAAAGTGAAAACAAAGATGACCTTATTGGATTTCTGCAAGAAATTAAAAATCGTATTGGTTCCCCCCATGCCGTGGTATCTGACATGGGGGATGGGATTAAAGGTGCAGTGAAAGCTGTGTTTGGAGATGTTCCCCATTTCATTTGCCATTTTCATTTTTTAAAGGTCATTGGGTTGATGTTGTTTGAAAAGGAACATATTGCCATTCGCAATGCGTTGTCAAAGGCCGGAGTTTCTGGTAGCCTCAAAACAATGAGAGGCAATTTGGGCAAAAAATTTGATAAACTTTCCATCAGGGAGATTGAACATTTTTTAATGCAACCAGAGAAATTCGGTAAAACACGCATAGCCTCGGAATTAAGCACCTATTATCTTGTTCTGTCGATTCTCGATCATGGCGCAGACGGTGACGGGTACGGTTTCCCTTTTGATCAAAGATACTTAACTTTTTATCAACGACTCAAAGACGCATACATCACGATCAAAGAAGTACAGAGTTTTTATTCTAATAAGACCAAAAATGACAGAATTGTTTGGAAACTTTATCATACCATAAAAGGCGTTGTTGAAGATCCTGCCCTGAAAAAGATTGTAGATCAATACGAAGTTAAATTAGCCGTATTTTCTGACTTGCGTGAAGCCTTTGGCACAACACCGAAATCTGTCAATAATGGACTCACCCAAATGAAAGAACTCACATCCCATAGAGAACATCAGAAAATCAAAAATGCTGTTCAGAAATTTATGAAGCTTCTAGCAAAGAAAAACAAAAAAGAGAAGGATAAGAATGTAAGCGGTCTCTTTAATAAAGTGATAAACAAAATTAACGAATACGGAGAAAGGCTCTTTGTTGATCCTTTGGTAGTTGAGGTTAATGAAGAAAAAAGGACCTTCTTCATTCATCGAACAAACAACATAGTGGAACATTTATTTAGATGGTTAAACTATGGGTTTAGAAGAATCCATGGGAATCATTCGATCCGCCGAAATTTGGAGAATATCCCGGAACAGTTACCATTAGTTGAAAACCTGAAAAACCCAAATTATATGAGGCTGATTTTTGGAGAAGAAAAAAATATAGCAGAAAAATTTGCAGAAATAGATATAAAAAAAATCAGGGAGATGGAAAAAAATCATTATCCCAAGAAAAAAATATATTCTTCTCGCAAAATCAAAAAAACCCTTCGTTCACCAGATTTTAAGAAACAATTACTTTCGGCGTTTCAGGCGGTCGCAAACTGAAAATGGAGGAATTCCAACCCAATTTTGGGATCATACCTTCTAAGAGACTATTTTTAGAGAATTATCTAATCACTTCAAATATTTACTCTGGTCCGACTCCGAA